>JAWHFN010000010.1:0-22517 GCA_032565555.1 Streptococcus mitis
ATTGCCAATGTACATGAGCGTTTTGTGCTCTATTTTGGAGACCGCTATGCCATTAGTGTAGAGTCTGCAGAGCAAGCAGGTGTTCAGTATCGTATTACAATTCAAGATGAGTAGAAAGGGAGAAAATGTATAAAGTATTATTAGTAGATGATGAGTACATGGTGACAGAAGGTCTGAAGCGTTTGATTCCCTTTGATAAGTGGGATATGGAGGTCGTCGCAACAGCCAGTCATGCCGATGAAGCTTTAGAATATGTGCAGGAAAATCCAGTAGATGTGGTCATTTCCGATGTCAATATGCCCGACAAAACAGGACTTGACATGATTCGGGAAATGAAAGAGATATTACCAGATGCTGCCTATATCTTGCTCTCGGGTTATCAGGAGTTTGATTATGTCAAAAGAGCAATGAACCTTAGTGTGGTGGACTATCTGGTCAAACCTGTTGATAAGGTAGAGTTGGGAAATCTGCTGGAGAAGATTGCAGGTCAGCTCGGCGAGAGAGGAAAGAAAAGTCAGACTCTCAGTCAAGATTTAGATGAGGCTGGATTTGTTAGTTATTTAGGGGATAAGGAGAATTGGTGGATAGGTCTATCCAAGGAAAAACAAGGCTCCTTCACCATTCCCTACTATGTCTTAGGCCAAGACTGGCAGATTTTCATTTCTGACCAAGCCCTAGATGGTTTAGTCGTTACTCCCTTTGAAGCTCCCTATCAAGAACACTTTGAACGCTGGAAGCTGAATGCTGAGAAAGCCCTCTTTTACGGTTCTGTAAATCTAAAACAGTCTCAGAGTCTCTTTGCCTATTACGAACCGATTTATAGGGTTATCATTCAGGGGAATCTCAATCAAATCGTGGAAGAGTTGAACCTTTTGGAGAAGGTGGTTCTTGAAAATACGCCGCGTGTTCCGATTACCAAACAGCTTTTTATCCAGTTTGTCATGGATGTCTTTCATTTGTTTGAACACCTCAAAGCTGATGATATGACGGACATTGTCAAAACCATTCATGCTATTCAAACCTTCGATGAATTGGTTCCTTATATCAAGGAAACTCTGACCCGATTCTTTGGGCAATATCGAATGAATGAAAATGTGGTTAGTGTGCTAGAAGTTATTGGTCGTGATTATCAGAAAGAACTTTCCCTTAAGGATATCAGTAAGGATCTTTTTATCAATCCTGTCTATCTGGGACAGTTGATTAAGCGTGAAACCAATTCGACCTTCGCAGAGCTTTTAAACAAACAACGCATTAAGGCTGCCCAGCAGCTCTTGCTTTCAACTAGTGACAGTATCGAAGATATTTGTTATGCTGTTGGTTACAGTAACGTGGGATATTTCTATAAAGTGTTCCGAAAATTGTGCGGAAAATCACCAAAAGCCTACCGAAAACAGGTAGAAACGATACTATAAGACTTGTATTCCCTTACAAAAGGTGCTATAATATAAATAATAATATCAGGAGGTTCTATCATGAAAAAGAAACCGATTTATCTATGGGTCTTGCTAATCTTGTCTGCTCTTATTTCAGTTTCATCTCTGTTTGGAATGTTGGGTCCCATACCTAGCAAAGAAGTCCTTCGTTCCGCTGCCGCTCAGAAACAGGTTGCAGGGGTCAGTGCTCAGCAGGTAGAAGATAGCATTAATTATAGCTATAGAGTGGCAGAAATATCTCATTCTATTTTTAATGTTGCTTTGATTGTGCTATCTGCTATTTTAGTTGTAGTAGCGATTGTCTTCCTTATTCGTAAGAATTTGCAATATGCAAACTATACTTATGTTGGCTATGTTTTGTTAGCTATTATCGGTTCGATTTATGGCTATGTTGGTTTACAGGACGCTGTGCAGTTGGTTCAAGATGAGACTATGCGTTTGACAATGAGTATTGGTTCAAAAGCTGTCAGCATTTTCTATATCGTCATCAATATTCTTTTCCTAGCCCTTGTTTTCTATAAGATGTGGCGACAACAGAAAGCCTTGGCAGAAGAAGAGGAAGCAGAAAATCTTGCCTAAGTATTGACAAAAAATAACTATCAAGATACAATCTTGGTAGTTATTTTTCGATTAAAAATAAAATCATGGAGGTACATATGAAGACAATTTCTTTAGTTTATATTAGTTTGAGTGGCAACACTGAAAGTTTTGTGACGCGCTTGAAAGACTATCTCTTGTCCCAGTACGAGGGAATTGAGGTTCAAAAGATTCATATCAAGGATTTGGTCAAAGAAGGCCAAGATTTTTATGAAATGGACCATCCCTATGTCGCTTTTTTGCCGACCTACCTAGAAGGTGGGAATGGCGTGGATAATGGAGATGTAGAGATTTTGACGACACCAGTGGGGGATTTTATCGCCTATGGTGACAATGCTAGTAAGTGTTTTGGCGTGGTTGGCTCAGGAAATCGTAACTTTAATAACCAATACTGCCTGACAGCCAAGCAATACAGTCAACGTTTTGGTTTCCCTGTATTGGCTGACTTTGAAATGCGAGGCATGCTGGAAGATATCAAACGTGTCGCAGCTATTATCGCAGATTTGTATGAGTTGGAAAGGGAGAATTAAGGTAGTTATAAGAGGCAGTTGGGATTTGCTAACTGCCTCTTAGAATGTAAAAAAGCACACTCTTAAGTGCGCTTTGTCAATTATCCTGCTTTTCCGATTGCAAGTGCGTAGATAAAGAAGATGGCGAAGCCAAAGAGGAAAATCAATCCTGCAATGGCAAGGTGTTTGAGCCAAGAAGGAAGATTTTTGTTTTCACGCGTTACCAAGGCGTAGTTCAAAAGAGCGAAGAATGGTGTTGTCAGGAAAGAACCAATCATAGCAAAGCGGAGCATGGTTGAAACCTGACCAGCGAAGAACTTGATAATGACAATACCGATGATAGCAGTAATGGTCATCCAGATGTTCAAAGATTTACTACTGTCTTCTTTTTGACTGATTAGCAGTCGGAGAGATTCCTGATTGACACGAGAATAGCCATCGATAACAGTGATAACTGTTCCAAAGATACACAGGAAGGCAATAAAGGTAATCAAGTAACGGGACCATTCGCCAAGAACAGAGGCATACATGCCCACGAATTGAGAGATGTATTTGGCTGAAGCAGCTTCAACTGCTTGCCCTGTAGGATATTGAATCAGTGCTCCCAGTGCTACAAAGAACACAGCTAGGATAGCTGTTCCAATGTAACCAACGTTAAAGTCAAATAGAGCGTCCTCGGTGTTAAAGTTGACGGTCTTTTTCTTTTCAGCAGACCAAAGTGAATTGATAGCTGAAATTTCAATAGGAGCTGGCATCCATCCTAAGAGGGAAACGATGAAGGGTAGAGCTGCCATTTGCCAAGGTGTTTTCTCGACAAAATCAGAGCTGTATTCGGGATGCTTGACCGCCGCAATGATAACTGCAAGAACAGTTGCAATGGTCAAAGCTGACATGATCCATTTTGCCATGCCATCTAAGAGTTTGTAGCCTCCAAAGAGTAACATAGCCCAAATGATTGCAACGAGAATGAGGGACCACTGAGTGATGCTCAGACCGATCATTGGGAAGGCGCTGGCGATGATAGCTGAGCACAGAATGGCGACACCAGCTGTGTTGACCATAGCCGAAAAGACATTGAGGATAAAGAAAATCCAGAGATAGAGTTTTCCTTTTTCGGCATAACCTTCAACCAAAGTCTTTCCAGTATCAGCGGTGTATTCAGCACCAAAACGGAAAAATGGATATTTAAAGACATTGGCTAAGATGACCAAGAGGAGTAGCGACCACCCATAAGAACCACCAGCTTGAGTGGAAGATACAATGTGAGAACCACCAACAGCAGCAGAAGCCATTAGGATTCCAGGTCCCATTGCTTTTAGTTTACTTGTCCAGGTTGATTGATTTAACGAAATAGCTTGCGACATGATAAATACTCCTTTTTGAATTTTCAGAATAATCTGGATATGTAATCTATATTCTACAAAAAACTTTGGGAAAATGCAAGAATATTTTGAAAAAAAGATAGAAAATTACAGAAAATTTACAAAGAAGATCTGAAAACAACTGCTATGATAGTAATACTCTTCGAAAATCAAATTCAAACCACGTCAGCGTTGCCTTACCGTACTCAAGTACAGCCTGCGGCTAGCTTCCTAGTTTGCTCTTTGATTTTCATTGAGTATAAGGTGCAGCAGGATAAAAAAACCGAGAAGTTTCTTTCTCGGATTTGCTTATTATGAGGTTCTTACTTTTTATGTTTCAAGAGTTGATTGATATGGTCCACTTTTTTTGATGCTCTTTTATAGGAAATAGTCCAAATGATGAGGTAGACAATCGCAAACTCGATAATGAGCTGGAGGTAGAAATTCCAGTGGAAGGGGAACCAACCTGCTAGGGTTGCTAATGGGATAAATCCTACTAGCATAAGGAAGAAATGGGTCAGAGTTGCACGGAGCAAGCTCCAGTCACGGCTGAATAATCGCTTGCCAAAGTTGAAGAGAATACCGATAGCTGCCCAAATAAGTGTGCAGTAGAGCAAGATCAGGGCACCGTGAACCTGATGTTGAGCCATCACTTGGCCGATGAGAGAGTCGGGACTTAACGGGGCGTAGGTACTTGGTGCATAAATGAGTGAAAAGATGATAGAGAGGATGAGGCCGATGAGGACACCAGCAGCTGCGTCGTGAAAGATTTGTTTTTTCATAGTTCTAATTTCTCCTTGATGGTTTTTAGATAACGGCGTGAAGAGTAGGTGAAGCTCTCGTTTTTTAGAAAGATTTCTACCAGACCGTTGGGCGTGAGCTTGAGGTGAGAGATGTAGTTGATATTGATGATTTCTGATTGGGAAATTTGGATAAAATTGGTTGGTAAGAGTTCAAGAACCTGATAGAGTCGCAAATCAATGGTGTAGGTCTGACTTGCCGTTTCTGCTAGAACCTTTCGATTCTCGATATAGAAACGCTGAATCTTGCCAATCTCAACTAGATAGACCTGATTATCGATTTTTCCTTTGATTTTTTCTCTTTGGTCCAGATTTTCTGCGAACTCGATGACTTTTTGGACTTTTTCGGTCTCTTGAGGTGCTTGGACAATCAGCTTTTCTTCCTCGTAAGACTCGCTAATCTGTAGTTCTACTTTCATAAATTTCTCTCCTTTTTAGTTATACAAGGTTGTGATCACTTCCTGTACACCTTTATTAAACACTATTTTATAGCCTATGGCAAGGGACTTTGTCTATGTGGAGGGATTTGTATCCTATGTGGTGGAGCTTTTCTGTCCTATCTGAAATATGGTATAATAGCACTAATCAATTACTAGGAAAATAGATACAGAAAGGGGCTGAAAGATGTCTCATATTATTGAATTGCCAGAGGTGCTGGCAAACCAAATCGCGGCTGGAGAGGTTATCGAGCGTCCAGCTAGCGTTGTTAAGGAGCTGGTAGAAAATGCTATTGATGCGGGATCTAGTCAGATTATCATTGAGATTGAGGAATCAGGTCTCAAGAAGATTCAAATCACGGATAATGGTCATGGAATTGTCCACGATGAGGTGGAATTGGCCCTGCGCCGCCATGCGACTAGTAAGATAAAAAATCAAGCAGACCTCTTTCGGATTCGGACGCTTGGTTTTCGTGGTGAAGCTTTGCCTTCTATCGCATCCGTCAGCGTTTTAACTCTTTTGACAGCAGTTGAGGGCGCAAGTCACGGGACAAAGCTAGTCGCGCGTGGGGGTGAAGTTGAGGAAGTCATCCCAGCGACTAGTCCTGTGGGAACTAAGGTTTGTGTGGAGGACCTCTTTTTCAACACGCCTGCCCGCCTCAAGTATATGAAGAGCCAGCAAGCAGAGTTGTCTCATATCATTGATATTGTCAATCGTCTGGGTTTGGCCCATCCTGAGATTTCGTTTAGTTTGATTAGTGATGGCAAGGAAATGACACGAACAGCGGGAACAGGTCAACTGCGCCAAGCTATTGCAGGGATTTACGGTTTGGCGAGTGCTAAGAAGATGATTGAAATTGAGAATTCTGACCTTGATTTCGAAATTTCTGGCTTTGTGTCCTTGCCTGAGTTAACTCGGGCTAACCGCAACTATATCAGCCTCTTCATCAATGGCCGTTATATCAAGAACTTTCTGCTCAATCGTGCTATTCTTGACGGTTATGGCAGCAAGCTCATGGTGGGGCGTTTTCCACTGGCTGTCATTCACATCCATATCGACCCCTATCTAGCAGATGTCAATGTTCATCCAACCAAGCAAGAGGTGCGGATTTCCAAGGAAAAAGAACTGATGGCCTTGGTCTCAGAAGCTATTGCAAATAGTCTCAAGGAGCAAACCTTGATACCTGATGCCTTGGAAAATCTTGCCAAATCGACCGTGCGCAATCGTGAGAAGGTGGAGCAGACCATTCTCCCACTCAAAGAAAATACGCTCTACTATGAGCAAACGGAGCCGACAAGACCTAGTCAAGCTGAAGTAGCTGATTATCAGGTAGAATTGACTGATGAAGGACAGGATTTGACTTTATTTGCCAAAGAAACCTTGGACCAACTAACCAAGCCAGCAAAACTGCATTTTGCAGAGAGAAAGCCTGCTAACTACGACCAGCTAGATCATCCAGAGCTAGATTTAGCCAGTTTGGATAAGGCTTATGACAAGCTGGAGCGAGAAGAATCATCCAGCTTCCCAGAGTTGGAATTTTTCGGGCAAATGCATGGAACCTATCTCTTTGCCCAAGGACGAGATGGGCTCTACATCATAGACCAGCATGCGGCTCAGGAACGGGTCAAGTACGAGGAGTATCGTGAAAGCATTGGCAATGTTGACCAGAGCCAGCAGCAACTATTAGTGCCCTATATCTTTGAATTTCCAGCGGATGATGCTCTGCTTCTCAAGGAAAGAATGGCACTTTTGGAGGAAGTGGGCGTCTTTCTAGCAGAGTACGGAGAAAATCAATTCATCTTACGCGAACATCCTATTTGGATGGCAGAGGAGGAAATCGAGTCAGGCATCTATGAAATGTGCGACATGCTCCTTTTGACCAAGGAGGTTTCTATCAAGAAATATCGAGCAGAGCTAGCTATTATGATGTCCTGCAAGCGGTCTATCAAGGCCAACCATCGTATCGATGATCATTCAGCTAGACAGCTCCTTTATCAGCTCTCTCGATGTGATAATCCCTACAACTGTCCCCACGGACGTCCTGTTTTGGTGCATTTTACCAAGTCGGATATGGAAAAGATGTTCCGACGTATTCAGGAAAATCACACCAGTCTCCGTGAGTTGGGGAAATATTAAACTAAAAGGAAAATTATGTACGAATATTTAAAAGGAATCATTACCAAAATCACTGCTAAATACATTGTTCTTGAAGTCAACGGTATCGGTTATATCCTGCATGTGGCCAATCCTTATGCCTACTCAGGTCAGGTTAACCAAGAAGCTCAAATTTATGTTCATCAGGTCGTGCGTGAGGACGCCCATCTACTTTATGGATTTCGCTCAGAAGACGAGAAAAAACTCTTTCTCAGTCTGATTTCGGTCTCTGGGATTGGTCCTGTATCAGCTCTTGCTATTATCGCTGCTGATGACAATGCTGGCCTGGTTCAAGCCATTGAAACCAAGAACATCACTTATTTGACCAAGTTCCCTAAAATTGGCAAGAAAACAGCCCAGCAGATGGTGCTGGACTTGGAAGGCAAGGTAGTAGTTGCAGGAGACGACCTTCCTGCCAAGGTCGCAGTGCAAGCTAGCGCTGAAAATCAAGAATTGGAGGAAGCTATGGAAGCCATGCTGGCTCTGGGCTACAAGGCAACTGAGCTCAAAAAAATCAAGAAATTCTTTGAAGGAACGACAGATACAGCTGAGAACTATATCAAGTCGGCCCTTAAGATGTTGGTCAAATAGGAGCAGAGCATGACAAAACGTTGTTCGTGGGTCAAGATGACCAATCTGCTCTACATCGCTTATCATGATGAAGAGTGGGGGCAGCCCCTCCATGATGACCAAGGATTGTTTGAGTTGTTGTGTATGGAAACCTATCAGGCTGGTTTGTCTTGGGAAACGGTACTAAACAAACGCCAGGCTTTCCGAGAAGCCTTTCATGGCTATCAAATTCAAGCAGTTGCAGAGATGACCGACACCGAATTGGAAGCCTTGCTGGATAATCCAGCCATCATCCGAAATAGAGCCAAGATTTTTTCTACACGCGCTAACGCCCAATCCTTTCTACGGTTACAGGCAGAATATGGCTCTTTTGATGCCTATCTTTGGTCCTTTGTTGAGGGAAAAACTATCGTCAATGATGTGCCTGACTACAGTCAGGCGCCTGCCAAAACAGCTCTATCTGAGAAATTATCCAAAGATCTCAAAAAACGAGGTTTCAAGTTCACAGGACCAGTCGCCATCTTGTCTTTTCTACAAGCAGCAGGGCTAGTTGATGACCACGAGAACGATTGTGAGTGGAAAAGCAGCAATTAGTGAGTATAGGTAACTAGAATATCTGAGAATATAGAAAAAGCTGAGAAATTTTTCCCAGCTTTTTATATATACTATTAGATTTGTTAGAGTGAAGTCAAAAAAGTGATTCCACCTAAAATAACACCAGCTGAATTTGGAATGATTAGTATCCAATCCTTCTTAGGTTCCTTTGTCCATCCATAAATAACCCAGATTAAGCAAGATATAGCAGCTGATAAAGGTTGAAATGGTTGAGCTTTATTTCCCTGTAAATTAGCGATAATTTGAGGTATGTAGGCAATAAATACTATAATTCCAATAAAGGCACCAATAGAACCTACGATTCGATTAATTTTTTGTTTTGTCATATACACCTCCTTCAAAAGGATATCATAGAAATTAGCGAAATGCAATAAATTCAGATACAAATTGTAACGAAAACGAATACAAAAGCACAAAAATAGAGAAACTATTTATTTTTTGTTATAGTCAAAGCGAATGATTTGCTCCTTTGCATCTACATAGGCGTGAACTCCGAAGGGTACAATTGCTCTTGGAGTTGCGTGGCCGACATTTAGATTATAGATAATCGGGATATTGCTGTCAATAATATCCAATAGTGCCTCTTTATAGTCGTCATAGAAAGTTTCATCCATAGGTTTTCCGACCAAGAGTCCACTGATGACCTCGAATATACCAGTGTCTTTTAAAGTCCGCAACATATTTTTGAAGTCTTCCAGCTCAGGCTTTTCTTCGCTTGTTTCTAGCAAGAGGATTTTTCCTTCCCAGTCTGACAAGTCAGGGAAAAGTTTGTATTTTTGGCAGAGCTCCGTGCTATCTGCGTATCGAGAGTTGTCAAAGATATCGTAGAGGGATTCGAGGCAACCACCGAGGATTTTTCCCTCGAACTGGGCATTTCCCCGCAACAGCTCGAAACCAGTATTTGCATGACTGACACGAGGTGTCCCCAGAGCCTTGGGACTGAAGTCAGTCCTTTCATCATACCAAACGTCACTAGGGCGGATTTCTGAGATTCTTCCCGTCTCAATCAATTCTTTAAAGTAGTGGAGGCTATAGGTCAGCACTTCCTTGTCCAATTCACAAATGTCTGCTAGGAAGGATTGACCATAAAAAGTTTTGATTCCTAGTTTATGCAACATGAGATGGTTCATGGTTGTATCCGAGAAGCCAAGAAAAATTTTTTGTTTGATAACCTTTTGTAGTTGGTCATTTTCAAAAAGATAAGGTAGTAAGCGATAGGTATCGTCTCCACCGATGGCGCATAGGATCATGTCGATGCTATCATCAGAAAAGGCATGAATCAAATCCTCTGCACGAGCTTCAGGATGGTCCTTGATAAAGTCTAATCCTTTTAGCGAATGAGGCAAAAAGGTAGGATTGAGTCCCAGGTTCTTGAGACGTTGGACACCCAAGTCCACTTCGTGTTTGACAAAGTCCTCTCCGATAATGCCACTAGATAAACTAACAACACCAATAGTAGAAACCATATTTCTTCCTCCTAGAAATTGATTGAGCCTATTTTATCATAAAAGATGGGAGAAAACTATAGGGAAAAGGGTAGAGGGAAGCTTGTAGGCAAGCAAGTGAAAAAGCAACCGCCTATGCAGTTGCTTTTCGTTTTTCTAATCTCGCTGGATATGAGTTACTTGGTCAACTCTTGATTATAGGAGAGGGCTAAATCAATCCAGTAAGGCAGTTCTTTTTGACTTTCGATATCTAGGTCTATATAGCCATGATAAGGTCGCCCTCTCATCAATGTAGTATGAGCTCCTATTCGGGGTAGAACTTGCTTTTCCGTTTCTTTTCCAATTCTCACCATAACCAGCTCGTCCTTTCTGGAACTGACTGTAAGGACCATTTTCCCACGAATCATAAAGGCCAGGCCACCAAACAGTTTCTTTTCTTCTAACTCTTCTTCGAAAATTTGTGGAGGAAGTTTGAGTGCTAGAATTTTTCGAATCTGCTGAGCTAAGGATTGACTATATGCCATAGCTTTTCACTTTTCTTAATAACGTGATGGGCCCGCGCTTGCACTTCGGATGTTCAAGCGTTTCTTGAGATAGAAGCGAAGGGCTAGGAGGGCTGCTCCGATAATAGCCAGTGGCACTGGAGCAAGTACGGGGTTAAGGCTAGCTGGTAGGAAGCTTGTTGCAAAGAAGACAAGCAACCAAAGGAACATAGAAGCTAGGATAACCAGTACAGATTTCCAGAAAGGTGGACGTTGACTGCGATCCATATCAGGCCCGTAGTATTGGTAAACGAAGTAGTACATCAAGTAGAAGGCAAATCCACCAACCAGTCCAACTAGCAGAAGAGTAATCAAACCGTAACCGATAGCCTGATCTGCCGCAAAGAAAGTTGTGAGGGCGCTGACGAGGGCAAAGAGGCTAGTAATGAAAAGGGCTGAATCCATAATCATGAGTTTTGGATCATCATTTTCTTTTGGATGCTCTTTTTCGTACTGCTCTTTGACAGTAAAGCTATGAGCCCAGTGAGTTGGTGCACCGTAGAGGGAACGAGCAGTAGTGCCTTTGGCTTGCTCCTCAAGGATTTGAGGAATGACTTCCTCAAAAATAGTCTTGATTTCAGCGTCTGTTTTTCCATCTTTGATGAATTGTTGGGTAGCGATGTGGATAAATTCTTGATTTTTCTTTGTTAATTTTTGTAGATCAATCTGAGACATAGGAACTCCTCTTAGAACCATTTTTTATGGATGAGATAGAGAGTGAGCGAGACACTCATAGCAAAGGCGATAAAGACGATTAACCAAAAGGCATTTGGCTCTCCGTTTAGGGGGATTTCATTATCCTTAAAGTTCATCCCGTAGGCAGAAAAGACCATGGTTGGGATGGACATGACGATGGTCACAAGGGCCAAGGTTTTCATGATGTTGTTCTGGTTGTTAGAAATGATAGAGGCGAAGGTCTCTGTCATAGAATGCAAGACGTTTCCATAAATGTCTGCCATCTCGATGGCCTGTTGGGTTTCAATCAGGGTATCTTCAAACAGGTCTTCATCCTCAAGGTATTTCTTGATATTACTTGTTGAGCTGGTCAATTTCTTAATCACACGCTCATTTGTTTTGAGGGAAGCCTTGAAATAGACGATGGTTTTTTCTAATTCCATGAGTTCAATCAATTCTTCATTACGAGTTGATTGATGCAGTTGACTTTCGATTTGTTCACTCTTGCGGTCAATCGAACGAAGGGCTGTTAGGTAAAGCTCTGCATTGCGATAAAGAATCTGGAAGATAAAACGCGAACGCATAAAAGTATAGAAATTACGCAATCGACGGTTGATAAAGACATCAAGGACAGGTAGTGGTTCCAAACACGTAGTGATAATGGTTTCCTCAGTGATGATGATACCAAGCGGGATGGTTACGTAGTAGGTGCGGTTATTTCTTTCTTCTGTGACCGGCACGTCAACGATAATCAGGGTATACTCGTCTTCAATGGTAATACGAGACATTTCTTCCGCATCGAGCGGTGCTCGAAGGTCCGCAATATCGATATCGAAGGCGTTAGCGATTTCGAGTGATTCATTTTGAGTCGGATTGACGAGATTGATCCAAGTACCCGGTTCAAGCGTATCGATCTCTTTAAATTCAGTTGTTGTAGAGAGAAAAACTTGTTTCATATCCCTTATCCTTTCTCATTTTTCAGATTTTTTCACACCGTACTATTATACTACAAAATCGGCCTTTTGGGTAATAGAATCTCACTTTTTTTGGTATAATGGTAAGCAATAATGGACTAGAAAGAACAAAAATGCAAGATAAAATTGTCATTCATGGGGCGCGTGCCCATAATTTAAAAAATATTGATGTGGAGATTCCGCGAGACAAGCTGGTTGTCGTGACCGGCTTGTCAGGTTCAGGGAAATCCAGTCTGGCCTTTGATACCCTCTATGCGGAGGGACAACGTCGCTATGTGGAGAGTTTGTCAGCCTACGCTCGGCAATTCTTGGGAAATATGGAAAAGCCTGATGTGGATGCCATTGATGGTCTCAGCCCAGCTATTTCCATCGACCAGAAAACGACTAGCAAAAATCCTCGCTCGACGGTGGGAACCACGACTGAAATCAATGACTATCTGCGTCTCCTCTACGCGCGTGTGGGGACGCCTTACTGTATCAACGGGCATGGGGCTATCAAGGCTTCTTCTGTGGAGCAGATCGTTGATAAGGTTTTGGAGTTGCCAGAACGCCAACGTCTGCAAATCTTAGCCCCAGTTATCCGTAAGAAAAAAGGACAGCACAAGAGCGTTATTGAAAAAATTCAGAAAGACGGTTATGTTCGTGTCCGTGTGGATGGAGAAGTCTATGATGTGACCGAAGTGCCAGAGTTGTCTAAGAGCAGGCAACACAATATTGATGTCGTGGTTGACCGTATTGTTATCAAGGAGGGCATTCGTAGTCGTCTCTTTGATTCTATTGAGGCTGCCCTTCGTATTGCAGAAGGTTATGTCATTATCGACACGATGGACGACTCTGAGTTGTTGTTCTCTGAGCATTATGCCTGTCCAGTTTGTGGATTTACTGTCCCAGAGTTAGAGCCTCGTCTCTTCTCTTTCAATGCTCCTTTTGGCTCTTGTAGTGAGTGTGATGGCTTGGGCATCAAGCTGGAGGTGGATACTGATTTGGTAGTGCCAGATGCCAGCAAAACCTTACGTGAGGGAGCCTTGGCTCCTTGGAATCCTATCTCATCCAACTACTATCCAAACATGCTAGAGCAGGCTATGACAGCCTTTGGAGTGGATATGGATAAGCCTTTTGAGGACTTGTCAGAAGAGGATAAGAACTTGATTCTCTATGGGTCTGATGGCAAGGAATTCCATTTCCACTATGAGAATGAATTTGGTGGCGTGCGCGATATCGATATTCCTTTTGAGGGAATTGTCAATAATATCAAGCGTCGCTATCACGAGACAAACAGCGATTACACGCGCACTCAGATGCGCCTCTACATGAATGAGCTGACCTGCGGAACCTGTCACGGCTATCGTCTCAATGACCAGGCCTTGTCTGTCCGTGTGGGTGGTGAGCAAGGGCCACATATCGGAGAAATTTCAGACTTGTCTATCGCAGACCACTTGGACTTGGTAAGCCAGTTGACTCTATCTGAAAATGAAGCCATCATTGCTCGGCCCATTCTCAAGGAAATCAAGGATCGTTTGACTTTCCTCAATAACGTGGGTCTTAACTATCTGACCCTGTCTCGTTCGGCAGGAACCCTTTCAGGTGGGGAAAGTCAGCGTATTCGCTTGGCAACCCAGATTGGTTCTAACCTATCAGGTGTCCTCTATATCCTAGATGAGCCGTCAATTGGTCTTCACCAGAGGGACAATGACCGTCTTATTGCCAGTCTCAAAAAGATGCGTGACTTGGGTAATACACTCATTGTGGTGGAACATGATGAAGATACCATGCGCGAAGCGGATTATCTGATTGACGTTGGTCCCGGTGCCGGTGTTTTTGGTGGGGAAATTGTTGCGGCAGGTACGCCTAAACAGGTAGCTCGTAACAGTAAGTCTATCACAGGCCAGTACTTGTCAGGCAAACGTGCCATTCCAGTACCAGACGAGCGCCGTGTAGGAAATGGTCGTTTTATCGAAGTGACAGGAGCGCGTGAGAACAACCTGCAAAATATCACTGCTCGCTTTCCACTAGGAAAATTTATCGCAGTGACAGGTGTGTCGGGCTCAGGGAAATCAACCTTAATCAACAGCATCCTCAAAAAAGCTATTGCCCAGAAGCTCAACCGTAATTCAGACAAGCCTGGTAAATTTAAGACTATTACAGGGATTGAGCATGTAGACAGATTGATTGACATTGATCAGAGCCCTATCGGACGAACGCCGAGGTCTAACCCTGCTACCTATACAGGAGTTTTTGACGATATACGTGACCTATTTGCTCAGACAAATGAAGCCAAGATTCGAGGCTACAAGAAGGGGCGTTTCAGTTTCAATGTCAAGGGTGGTCGCTGTGAAGCCTGCTCAGGTGACGGGATTATCAAGATTGAGATGCACTTCTTGCCAGATGTTTATGTGGCTTGTGAGGTCTGCCACGGAACTCGCTACAACAGTGAAACCCTAGAAGTTCACTACAAGGAAAAAAATATCTCGCAGGTCTTGGACATGACCGTCAACGATGCGGTGGAGTTCTTCCAACACATTCCCAAGATTCAACGCAAACTTCAAACCATCAAGGATGTGGGGCTGGGCTATGTGACGCTAGGTCAACCAGCTACCACCCTTTCTGGGGGAGAAGCCCAGCGTATGAAGTTGGCTAGTGAACTCCACAAACGATCGACAGGAAAATCTTTCTACATTTTGGATGAGCCGACGACAGGGCTTCATACAGAGGACATTGCTCGCCTGCTCAAGGTTTTAGCTCGCTTTATCGATGATGGCAATACAGTTCTTGTCATTGAGCACAATCTGGATGTTATCAAGACGGCAGACCATATTATTGACTTGGGACCTGAAGGTGGTGTAGGTGGTGGAACCATCATCGCAACAGGAACTCCAGAAGAAGTAGCGGCCAACGAAGCCAGCTACACAGGACACTATTTGAAAGGAAAATTACATCATGAATAAACGCGTACAAGCATTTCTAGATAAAATGCAAGAAAAAGAACTAGATGGTATCATCATCAACAATCTTAAAAACGTCTACTACTTGACTGGTTTTTGGGGGTCAAACGGAACAGTCTTTATCAGCCGTGACCGTCAGGTCTTGGTGACAGACTCTCGCTATATCATTGCAGCCAAGCAAGAAACCAGTGGTTTTGAGATTGTGGCTGACCGCGATGAATTAGCTGTCATTGCAGGAATTGTCAAGGACATGGGCTTGTCTCGTATCGGTTTTGAAGATGAGATTTCAGTCTCTTATTACCACCGTATGCAGGCAACCTTTGAAGGAATTGACTTGCTTCCACAGACTCAGTTTGTTGAAGGTCTTCGAATGATTAAGGATGAAGCGGAGATTGCAGCTATTCGCAAGGCTTGTTCTATCTCAGACCAAGCTTTCCGCGAGGCGCTTGACTTTATTAAGCCAGGAAAGACTGAAATTGAGATTGCCAACTTCCTTGACTTCCGTATGCGTGAGTTGGGAGCTTCAGGCCTATCATTTGATACTATTTTAGCAAGTGGCATCAACTCTTCGAAACCCCATGCCCATCCTATGCATAAACCAGTACAACTAGGAGAGGCTATCACCATGGATTTCGGCTGCCTCTATGAGCACTATGTCAGCGATATGACACGAACTATCTACTTGGGGCATGTCAGCGATGAGCAAGCAGAGATTTACAATACAGTTCTAAAAGCCAACCAAGCCTTGATTGACCAGGCTAAGGCAGGATTAGGTTTCCGAGACTTTGACAAAATCCCTCGTGATATTATTATCGAGGCGGGCTATGGCGACTACTTTACCCACGGTATTGGACACGGTATTGGACTGGATATCCATGAGGAACCATACTTTAGCCAGACTTCTACAGAAACTATTAAGGCGGGTATGGCCTTGACCGATGAACCAGGTATCTATATCGAAGGCAAATATGGAGTTCGTATCGAGGATGATATCTTGATTACAGAGACAGGTTGTGAATTGTTGACCCTAGCTCCAAAAGAGTTGATAGTTATTTAAGAGTTAAACAACTCAAATGATTGACTTTTAAATTTTAAAGGTTTATACTGAAAGACGAAAACGGTAGGTGAGGCTACCATAGGGATACGGATGACTACCGCAAAGCAGTGGAGACACTACTCGTTGGTCAACAGTCCTGGTCGCGAAGGCCAAGACTAAGCTCATTACATTGCCCTATGGAGTTAAAGCTTGAACGAAAAACAGATAATTAGTTTTTTAATCCTGCCATTTTATGGTGGGATTTTCTACTGTTTAAAACAAAGAAAGGAGATAAACGATGCAAATTGACGATCATCCGGAACCGCACATACACAGCCAATCGCTGATTTGTGTCGTTCTGCCCTTATAAAGTGATTGGTCTCTGTGTATGAAACACATCATTCATACAGATAGGAGAAACCAATGAAAACTACAAAAGAAAGATTAGCAACAGCTATTCATACATCTTTAAACGAAACTCTCTCTTTTTATAAGACAAGTCTAACAGGATTGACTGAGGAGCAGGTGGAGAAAAATCGTGACCTATATGGCGAAAATACCATCACAAAGGGTCAAGAAGACAGTATCCTCAAAAAGATTTACGAATCCATTATCAATCCTTTTACGATCATCTTACTGGTCATCGCCGTGATTTCCTTGGTGACCAATGTCTGGTTGGCAAAACCAGGTCAAGAGGATCCGACGACTTCTATTATCATCGTTGTCCTAGTCCTCATTTCTGGTGGCATACGCTTTGTCCAAGAACTCCGTAGTGATAAGGCTGCGACCAATCTATCAAAAATGATTGTCAACACAGCGACTGTCATTCGTCAAGGAGAAATCCAAGAAGTACCTATCGATGATTTGGTAGTGGGTGACGTGGTTAAATTAAGCGCTGGAGACATGATTCCAGCAGATCTTCTTTTATTTGAGTCGCGTGATTTCTTTGTACAACAGTCGGGCTTGACAGGTGAAAGTGAATCGGTTGAAAAATTGGCCTTGACCAAGGCAACAGTTCAACAATCTGATAGTCTGCTAGAAGCAGAAGCGCTCGCCTTTATGGGAACCAATGTCTTGTCTGGTAGTGCCAAGGCCGTGGTTTTAGCAGTTGGTGATGATACCATGATGGGAGCCATTGAGCAGACTTTGAACACCTATGACGAGCCTACTTCGTTTGAGCGGGAGATGAATAGTATTTCGTGGCTCTTGATTCGTTTGATGCTGGTTATGGTGCCCATCGTTTTCTTGTCCAATGGTTTAACAGATGGTGACTGGCTGGAAGCTGGCGTATTTGCTTTGAGTGTTGGTGTTGGATTGACACCTGAGATGCTTCCTATGATTATCACGGCCAGTCTAGCAAAAGGCTCCATCATTATGGCCAAGGAAAAAGTGGTTATCAAGAAACTCAATGCCATACAGGACTTAGGGGCGATTGATATTTTGTGTACAGATAAGACAGGAACTCTAACCCAAGACGAAATTGTCCTTGAATATCCCTTGGACATCCACGGACGCTTGGATTTGACCGTCTTGAGACGAGCTTATCTCAATTCTTATTTTCAAACGGGCTTGAAAAATTTGATGGACAGAGCTATCATCAAACGGACTGAAAAGGAAGCCAAAGAACACACCCTCTTGCAAAATCTGGCTCAAACTTTTCAAAAAATAGATGAGCTTCCCTTTGATTTTGAACGTAGACGGATGAGTGTTATCGTTAAGGATGAACACGAAGTTGTTAGTTTGGTAACCAAGGGTGCCCTAGAGGAAATGTTGACGATTTCCAGTTATGCGGAATACCATGGAGTGATTACTCCCTTGACAGATGTTATTAGAGAAGAAATTTTAGCAGAAGTCAGACAACTAAATCAACAAGGTTTGCGTGTCTTGGGAGTGGCCTATAAGTCAGGTTTGAGGGAAGGTCATGCCTATACAGTTGATGATGAAGGGGATATGATTCTAACTGGTTATTTAGCCTTCCTAGATCCTCCTAAACCATCTGCAGCACCAGCAATTAAGGCTCTGTTAGAACATGGGGTTCAAACAAAGATTTTGACGGGAGACAACGAAAAAGTTACCCAAGCAGTCTGTGAAAAGGTTGGTTTGGATATCAATCAGATGCTGTTAGGATCTGAAATTGATCAGATGAGTAATCAAGAATTGGCTCAAGCCGTGGAGGAGGTAACAGTCTTTGCCAAACTTTCTCCTGACCAAAAAGCAAGGATTATTTTGCAATTTAAGGCTAATGGTCATGCTGTCGGCTATATGGGAGATGGAATCAATGATGCTCCTTCTATGAAAGTTGCAGATGTGGGGATTTCTGTTGATACAGCAGTAGATATTGCCAAAGAAACAGCTGATGTTATCCTACTTGATAAGGATCTCATGGTGCTGGAAAAAGGACTTGTTGAAGGGCGTAAGGTCTATGCCAATATGACTAAATATATCAAAATGACAGTGAGTTCTAATTTTGGAAATATCTTATCCCTATTGGTCTCTGGAATCTTTTTGCCATTTTTACCAATGGCACCAGTCCATTTGATTATCCTAAATCTAGTCTATGATTTGTCTTGTATTGCCTTGCCTTTTGACAAGGTGGATAAAGATTTTTTGAGAAATCCGCATACCTGGGAAGCTAAGTCCATCACACGTTTCATGATTTGGATGGGACCTATCTCTTCTGCCTTTGATATTTTGACCTTCAGTTTGCTTTATTTTATCATTGTACCCATGACAACAGGTCAAGCTTATGTCCATGGAGCGGAGTCTGCCGTAGGATTTATTGTCTTGTTTCAGACAGGCTGGTTTATCGAGTCCATGTGGTCACAGACCATGGTTATTCATATGTTGCGTTCAGCCAAAATTCCCTTTTTACAAAGTCGTCCAGCTTGGCTAGTCCTTGTGACAACCTTATTGGCTGCAGCCTT
The DNA here is from genome assembly GCA_032565555.1 of Streptococcus mitis. GTDB lineage: Bacteria > Bacillota > Bacilli > Lactobacillales > Streptococcaceae > Streptococcus > Streptococcus mitis_DM. The sequence continues at coordinate 19,016 of JAWHFN010000010.1, forward strand.
TGTGACCTTCCTTCCCTACAGTCCACTTGCAATCCTACTTCATCTAACTCCTTTAAAACCGATTTATTTCATCTTTTTACTTTTCATCATTATTTTGTATATGATTAGCGTGACAATTGTGAAAAAAATCTATATCAAGAAATATCAAGAATGGCTGTAAATTTCATTTTGTCAAGAAAAAAGTGCGAAAATGACTAAAAAAGTTAAAAAAATTTAAAAATAGGTCGCAAGTCGGATGTTTTTTATGGTATAATAGACTAAACTGATAGTAACATGTAGCGAAAGGGGTAGGTACATGATTAAAATTTATACAGTCTCAAGTTGTACTAGCTGTAAAAAAGCAAAAACCTGGCTCAATGCCCACCAGTTAAGTTATAAAGAACAAAACCTTGGTAAAGAAGGAATTACGAGAGAAGAATTACTGGATATTCTGACAAAAACAGATAACGGAATAGCCAGCATCGTTTCGTCTAAAAATCGCTATGCCAAAGCCCTTGGAGTGGATATTGAAGATTTGAGTGTCAACGAAGTCCTCAATCTGATTATGGAAACACCGAGAATTTTAAAGAGCCCAATTCTTGTAGATGAAAAACGCCTGCAAGTTGGCTATAAGGAAGACGATATTCGTGCCTTCCTACCACGCTCGGTCCGTAATGTAGAAAATGCAGAAGCACGTTTGCGTGCAGCTCTATAAACATCAAGACTGGGAGCAACTCCCAGTCTTATTCTATTTTAATTTCAAAAAGAAGGAAGAAAGAAATGAAAAAAATTGTTCTTGTTAGTCTAGCTTTCCTTTTTGTCCTGGTTGGTTGCGGACAGAAAAAAGAAACTGGACCAGCTACAAAAACAGAAAAAGATACGCTTCAGTCGGCATTGCCAGTTATTGAAAATGCCGAGAAGAATACAGTTGTGACCAAGACTTTGGTCTTGCCCAAGTCAGATGATGGCAGCCAGCAAATCCAAACCATTACATACAAGGACAAGACTTTTTTGAGCTTAACGATTCAACAAAAACGTCCAGTCTCAGATGAGTTGAAGACTTATATCGACCAACATGGAGTGGAAGAAACTCAAAAAGCTCTCCTTGAGGCGGAGGAGAAGGATGAGTCCATCATAGAAGCTCGTAAATTGGCAGGCTTTAAGCTTGAAACAAAACTATTGAGCGCAACAGAACTTCAAACAACGACTAGTTATGATTTTCAAGTTTTGGACGTCAAAAAGGCTTCTCAGTTAGAATATTTGAAGAACATTGGTTTAGAAAATCTTTTGAAAAATGAACCAAGCAAATATATTTCAGACAGATTGGCAAATGGCGCGACAGAACAATAGAAAATCCAAATAAATAGACTGCCTGAATTGTAGAACGTAAGGAATTATGCTATAATGGTACTATTCTAAGGAAAGAGGGTGTTAGAATGGGATTTACTGAAGAAACAGTACGTTTTAAATTGGACGATTCCAATAAAAAAGAAATTAGCGAAACTCTGACTGATGTTTATGCTTCGTTGAACGATAAGGGCTACAACCCGATTAACCAAATCGTAGGTTACGTATTGAGTGGAGACCCTGCCTACGTTCCTCGTTATAATAATGCACGAAATCAAATCCGTAAGTATGAGCGCGATGAAATCGTTGAAGAATTGGTCCGCTACTACCTTAAAGGACAAGGAGTCGATCTATAACCTATGAGAATTATGGGATTGGACGTCGGTTCAAAAACGGTAGGGGTGGCTATTAGCGATCCGCTTGGTTTTACAGCTCAAGGACTTGAAATCATCCAAATCAATGAGGAGCAAGGTCAATTTGGTTTTGACCGCGTTCAGGAATTGGTTGATGCTTACAAGGTGGAACGATTTGTAGTGGGCTTGCCTAAAAACATGAACAATACAAGTGGACCGCGCGTGGAAGCTAGTCAAGCATATGGAGCCAAGCTAGAAGAGCTTTTTGGTTTACCAGTAGACTATCAAGATGAACGCTTGACAACAGTTGCCGCAGAGCGCATGTTGATTGAACAAGCAGATATTAGTCGCAATAAGCGCAAGAAAGTCATTGATAAGTTAGCAGCTCAGCTGATTTTACAAAACTATTTAGATAGAAAATTTTAATATAAAGGAGAGGCTATGTCACACGATCATAACCACGATCACGAAGAACGTGAATTAATTACACTAGTAGATGAGCAAGGAAATGAAACCTTGTTTGAAATCCTTTTGACCATTGACGGAAAAGAAGAATTTGGTAAAAACTATGTTCTTCTAGTACCAGTTAACGCAGAAGAAGACGAAGACGGACAAGTTGAAATTCAAGCTTACTCATTCATCGAAAACGAAGATGGAACAGAAGGCGAATTGCAACCAATCCCAGAAGACTCAGAAGACGAATGGAACATGATTGAAGAAGTCTTCAATAGTTTTATGGAGGAGTAAAAATGTTCAGTGAACATTTTTACCCCAGTTCCTTAAAATAAGAGAGAACTGGTAAGTCCGGGGGACGTTTTTAGCCCAGCTCCTTGAAATAAGATAGAGCTGGTAAGTCTGGGAGACTGTATCAGCCCAACTCCTAGAAATTGGAAGAGTTGGAACGTCCAGTGGACGTGTTTAGCCCTGCGCTAGAAATTAGAAACGCAGGCATGTCCAGTGAACATTTTTACCCCAGTTCCTTTAAATAAGAGAGAACTGGTAAGTCCGGGGGACGTTTTTACCCCACATTAAAATTCATAGTAGCTAGTTATTAGCTAACCAGGTAAGAGGTTGGGATGAAAATCCTGACCTCGTTTTTGTTAGTCATCATACTTTGGTGTGGTAATTGATTAGACTTTTATCAAGGAGATATGTATGTTTGAAGTAGAAGAATGGCTCCATAGTCGGATTGGTTTGAATTTTCGATCAGGTTTGGACCGAATGCAGCAAGCGGTGGATTTGTTAGGAAATCCTGAGCAGTCTTACCCTATTATCCACGTGACAGGGACTAATGGGAAAGGATCTACCATTGCTTTTATGAGGGAGTTATTTATGGGGCATGGCAAAAAAGTTGCGACCTTTACCTCCCCTCATATCGTCTCTATCAATGACCGAATCTGCATTAATGGGCAACCAATAGCTGATGCAGACTTTATCCGTTTAGCTGAGCAGGTCAGGGAGATGGAAAAGACGCTTTTGCAACCCCATGACCAGTTGTCCTTTTTTGAATTGCTGACCTTGATTGCTTTTCTTTATTTTAGAGAGCAAGAGGTGGATTTGGTTTTACTAGAAGTGGGAATTGGTGGCTTACTTGACACGACTAATGTGGTAACTGGAGAGATTGCTGTCATCACCTCCATCGGACTTGACCATCAGGAGACTCTGGGTAACAATATAGTAGCAATTGCAGAGCAGAAAGCTGGTATTTTTAAGGCTGGTAAAAAGGCAGTGATTGCTAAGTTGCCTTCAGAAGCTAGGCTTGTTTGTCAGAAAAAAGCAGACTCTTTAGCTGTTGACCTTTATCAGGCAGGTCAGGATTTTTC
>JAWHFN010000011.1:0-22040 GCA_032565555.1 Streptococcus mitis
TGCCCTTTGCCAGCAACTCTGGGCTAGAAATAAATACCTCGTTTTGAGCTATTCCAGTAACATATATAATGAGATTCGTCAGTATCTCAAGCAAGAAGTGGTGGAAGTGAGTCAGGTTCAAGAGATGATTGACCGCGCCTGTCAAATCCCAGAACACAGGGGACAGGTCTGCAATGCCTTTCAGCATGTTTGGGGCTATTTTAAAAAGAAAGCGACAGATGCTGAGCGTAAGGACTATATGCTCTTGCTGGATTGCTATCGCTGTGGTCTGGCTTCCAAGGAAGACTTGGTCGCCAAGACTCTAGAGTTGCTTGAATCCTATCCGAATACCTACTTGCAACATTCGACTTTACTGAAAGGAGACACCCATGAGACTTTGGCATGAGGCTTTGATTTCACAGCTTCCGCGTCCTCAACTTTTGGGGCAACATCGAGAATGCTGCGCCCTACGTGGTAATGGCTGGGGCAGAAAGCATGCGACGGTGGACTATGTCTTTACCCACTCGCCCTATCGTCTCTATGCCTATCATCGCTTGATCATGGAGGAGATGGCTAATCGTGGCTACAATGTCAGTCCAGAGTGGCTGGACAAGAACTACCGTGGCAAGACCTGCCCTCCTTATGAAGATTTAGTAGAGGAAAAGTTGACCAATCCTATATACAGCGAACATGACGATACCTACTATGAGGAGTGTTTGGCTAATCTCCGAGAGAAGGGGATAGAGCTGGAATAATAGTAAGGATTGTCTTCGATTTATAACTCTTCCAGTAATTTTTTTCGAATAATAAAGATGAGACCTTTGGAATTTTTCTAAGGTCTTTTTTATGAATGTTAGGATTTACTTTTAATAACTTTTGAGTTATAATTTTAAAAAACCAAGCGTGAACTGAAGGACTTAAAAGAAAGAGGGTTAAGTGATGAAGAATAGTGCCATTGAGAGTAATTGGAAGGATGTCCGGTCTGAACTCTTTACCAAGGAGGAAATCCTTGAAAGTGATATGCGAGTGGCTATTATGAGTGAGCTGATTGAGGCTAGGCATGAACAAGGAATCAGTCAGAAAAAGCTAGAAGAACTTAGTGGAGTAAGCCAGCCTGTCATAGCTAGAATGGAAACAGGAAAGACTAGCCCTCAGTTGGATACGGTTTTAAAAGTTCTAGCCAGTTTAGGAAAGACACTAGTAGTCGTTCCACTTGAACAGAGAAAGAGTTGAGTGAATGTGGAATCCAAGGTAGTTCGATAATAAAGTATTATTGACAATTTTTCATATATAGATTATAATTATATTGATTTAAAATAAGGAGAGACAGTTATGCGGCGTGTTAGAGGTCTAGATGTTGAAGTCAAAAAAGATGATACAGGTGGTTTTGTCAGTGTTGATTGGCATTGTCCATATTGTGGAGGATATAATGCGGGTCTATATTTCACGACAAAAGACGATGTGTTAGAATATAGCTTTGAGATTGATCATGAATGTTGTGATTGTGGGGAAACTGTGATAATTGAATGTGAGGATGCAACAGTTAATTATTTTGATTAATAATTCGTAAGAATGTATTTTTCTCGGAGTATTCCGAGTTTTTTTATGCCTAAAACGAAGATATAGTTTCAAACTATATCAAAGCCTAATTTTTTACAATTATACAGACGCATTCTTTTCTGTTAAGATAGTTTCAACAACAAATTTTGGAGGACACATCATGTCAACTACAATCATCGGTTTCCCTCGTTTGGGCGAATTCCGCGAATTAAAATTTACAACTGAAAAATACTTTAGAAAAGAAATCTCAGAAGAAGAACTCTTGGCAGCAGCAAAAGACTTGCGTGCTAAACACTGGAACATTGTCAAAGAAAAAGGCATCACTGAAATTCCATCAAATGACTTTTCTCACTATGACAACTTCCTAGATGCAGCTTTCCTCTTCAACGTTGTACCAGCATCCGTTCAAAACTTGGACTTGTCTGATCTTGAGCGCTACTTCGCTTTGGGTCGTGGTTACCAAGGAGAAAAAGGGGATGTTCGCGCCCTTCCAATGAAGAAATGGTTCAACACTAACTACCACTACATCGTTCCTAAGTTTGAAAAAGACACTCAAGTTAAACTTGCAGGTCACAAGATTTTCGATGAGTTCCAAGAAGCAAAAGAACTTGGATTGAACACTCGCCCAGTTCTTGTAGGTCCATTCACTTTCCTTCAATTGTCAGACTTTGAAGAAGACGTGAAAGCAGAAGACTTCGTAGACAGCTTAGTAGCTGCTTACCAAGAAGTTTTTGCTAAATTGGCTGAACTTGGTGCAACTCGCATCCAATTGGATGAAGCGGCTCTTGTGAAAGATTTGACAGCTGAAGAAAAAGCTCTCTTCTTGAACCTTTACAACAAATTATTGGCTGACAAAAAAGGTCTTGAAGTATTGCTTCAAACTTACTTCGGAGACGTTCGAGACGTTTACGCTGACCTTGTAAACTTGCCAGTTGATGCAATCGGTTTGGACTTCGTTGAAGGTAAGAAAACTCTTGAACTCGTTAAAGGTGGTTTCCCAGCTGACAAGACTCTTTATGCAGGTATTGTCAATGGTAAAAACATCTGGCGTAACAACTACGAAAAGAGCTTGGCTGTTCTTGAGCAAATCCCAGCTGAAAACATTGTGTTGACTAGCTCATGCTCACTTCTTCATGTGCCATTTACAACAGCTAACGAAGAATTTGAACCAGCTATCTTGAACCACTTTGCCTTTGCGGTTGAAAAATTGGATGAAATCCGTGATTTGGATGCTATCCGCAACGGTCAAGGAGCAGAAGCTCTTGCAGCTAACAAAGAACTCTTTGCGACTGAACGTGTTGGTGAAAATGCAGAACTTCGTGCGCGCATCGCTGGTTTGACAGACGCAGACTACACTCGTTTGCCAGCCTTTGCAGAACGTGAAGCTATCCAAGAAGAAGCTTTCAAACTTCCAGCTCTTCCAACAACAACGATCGGTTCATTCCCTCAAACTAAAGAAGTTCGTGCCAAGCGTTTGGCTTACCGTAAAGGTGAATTGTCTCAAGAAGAGTACGACGCTTTCCTTGCTGAAACAATTGACGAATGGATCAAATGGCAAGAAGATATCGACTTTGATGTCCTTGTTCACGGTGAATTTGAGCGTAATGACATGGTTGAGTACTTCGGTCAAAACTTGTCAGGTTACCTCTTCTCTAAAAATGGTTGGGTACAATCATACGGTATGCGTGGGGTTAAACCACCAATCATCTGGGGTGATGTCACTCGTCTTAACCCTATCACTGTTAAATGGTCTAGCTATGCACAAAGCCGTACAAACAAACCTGTTAAAGGTATGTTGACTGGACCTGTTACCATCCTCAACTGGTCATTCCCACGTGAAGACATCTCTATCAAGGATTCTACTCTTCAAATCGCCCTTGCTATCAAGGATGAAGTACTTGACCTTGAAGCTGCTGGTGTGAAAATCATCCAAATCGACGAGGCTGCTCTTCGTGAGAAATTGCCACTCCGTCGTAGCGACTGGTACGAAGACTACCTTGACTGGGCAATTCCTGCCTTCCGCTTGGTACACTCAACAGTAGCGCCAGATACTCAAATCCACACTCACATGTGTTACTCAGAATTTACAGATATCATCCCAGCTATCGATAACTTGGATGCGGACGTTATCTCGTTTGAGGCTAGCCGTTCAAATCTTGAAATCTTGGACGAACTCAAAGCGAAAAACTTCCAAACAGAAGTGGGACCTGGGGTTTATGATATCCACTCTCCTCGTGTGCCAAATGAAGGCGAAATCGACCACACAATCGAAGCCATCCTTGCTAAAGTGCCAAGCAAGAAAGTTTGGATCAACCCTGACTGTGGTTTGAAAACACGTGGTATTCCAGAAACAAAAGAAAGCTTGATCCGCCTTGTTGAAGCAGCTAAAGCTGCGCGTGAGAAATTGTAAGAAAAGGATTTCTCTAGAAGCGCTGTTTGGTCAATCTGCCTGTTTCACTTGGGTTCTAGGAATCCAGCTAACGAAAAAATCAACTAGAAAAGGATAAGGACTATGTCACGCCAAACACCGTCACTCTCATTTGAAGTGTTCCCTCCAAACCCAGCCGTGGGTAATGATAAAATTATTTCTGCTCTTCAAGATATGCAGGAGTTGGCCCCTCACTTTATCAGTGTAACTGCCAGCAATAATAAATTTAATATCAAGGAAACGACGGTTCGTTTGGCTGACTTTATCCAAAATGACTTGGCGATTCCGACTATTGCTCACTTGCCAGCCATTTATTTGACCAAGGACATGGTTGCTGAAACCATTGCTGACTTGGACAAGGTTGGGGTACAGAAAATCTTGGCCTTGCGTGGGGATATTATTCCTGATGTAGAGCCACAAAAGGATTTCCGTTACGCAACCGACTTGATTGAGTTCATCAAGGAGCAAGCCCCTCACTTTGATATTGTTGGTGCTTGTTATCCAGAAGGGCATCCAGATTCACCAAATCAGATTTCAGATATTCAAAATCTTAAGAAGAAAGTGGATGCAGGTTGTTCGAGCCTTGTAACTCAGCTTTTCTTTGACAATGAGCGCTTCTATGATTTCCAAGACAAGTGCATCTTGGCTGGGATTGATGTTCCTATTCATGCAGGGATTATGCCAATTCTGAATCGAAATCAGGCTCTCCGCCTCTTGAAGACTTGTGAGAATATCCATCTTCCACGCAAATTTAAAGCCATCTTAGACAAGTATGAGCATGACCCTGAGTCGCTCAGAGCAGCAGGACTTGCCTATGCAGTGGACCAAATCGTGGACTTGGTAACTCAGGATGTTGCCGGTGTGCATCTCTACACTATGAACAATGCTGAAACAGCAAAATACATTCATCAAGCAACCCATGCCTTGTTTAATCATCAGTCTCTAGGATAATAAAAAGTAAACCATTCTTCTCAGGTGAGGGGAATGGTTCCTTTTTAATGGTAAAGACCGCACTTTTTAAGAAAAATATGATAAAATAGACTCTGTACGTACTTGATACAAAGATGAGGGTATTTAGGTTGTAGAAGTTTGTTTAAAGTTGATTATTTTTTAAACAAAATCTGATAATGTGTGTCTCAAAAAACACGAACGGAGTGAGTATTTAAAAGATATTTCACGCTATCGTGGTATCCTAGAGAATAACTCTGTTATTTTCTAGGACGGAATTTTTGAGAGTAAAATAGTTCGGGAAACTATTTTAGCCTGAGCATAGAAATGAAAAGGCGAAGTAATTAAAAATTACCATTGAAATTCCATTGGATTTCTAAAATCATCCACTGGATAATTTTACCTCCCGTCCGCACTATTTCAGGGAAATATCAAAAAGATACTTAATTGAATTTTGACCTCATTTCTTAGGAAAAAAGATAAGCTTCCTAGCACTCATCGAGTGCGGCGTCACCTTCCTATTTTTCTACAGAAATGTTCGGCAAGCCGAACCGTCCAAAATATCTTGATCTTTGTAGGCAAGGCGTATAATTTCATCAACCCAAAGGGGATTAAAATGACAAAACAAGTGTTTCAAACGACTTTTGCGGGTCGTGAGTTAATTGTAGAGACTGGTCAGGTTGCTAAGCAGGCAAATGGCTCTGTTATCGTGCGTTACGGTGAGTCAACTGTCTTGACTGCGGCCGTGATGTCTAAGAAGATGGCAACTGGGGATTTCTTCCCTCTCCAAGTCAACTACGAAGAAAAAATGTATGCGGCTGGGAAATTTCCTGGTGGCTTTATGAAACGTGAAGGACGTCCTTCAACGGATGCGACCTTGACAGCGCGTTTGATTGACCGTCCAATCCGTCCTATGTTTGCGGAAGGTTTCCGTAACGAAGTCCAAGTCATCAACACCGTGCTTTCTTATGATGAAAATGCTTCTGCTCCAATGGCAGCTATGTTTGGTTCATCATTGGCATTGTCTATTTCAGATATTCCATTTGACGGTCCAATCGCTGGAGTCCAAGTGGGTTATGTGGATGGTCAAATCATCATCAACCCTACGCAAGAACAAGCAGAGCAATCTCTCCTTGAGTTGACAGTAGCTGGTACTAAGCACGCCATCAACATGGTAGAGTCAGGCGCCAAAGAATTGTCAGAAGAAATCATGTTGGAAGCCCTTCTCAAAGGGCACGAAGCAGTCAAAGAATTGATTGCCTTCCAAGAAGAAATCGTTGCAGCAGTTGGTAAAGAAAAAGCAGAAGTAGAATTGCTTCATGTGGACGCTGACTTGCAAGCTGAAATTATCGCAGCCTACAACAGCGACCTCCAAAGGGCAGTTCAAGTAGAAGAAAAATTGGCTCGTGAAGCTGCAACTCAAGCAGTGAAGGACCAAGTAACTGCTGTGTATGAAGAAAAATATGCAGACCACGAAGAATTTGACCGTATCATGCGTGATGTGGCTGAAATCTTGGAACAAATGGAACACGCTGAAGTGCGCCGTTTGATCACAGAAGATAAGGTTCGTCCTGACGGCCGTAAGGTTGATGAAATCCGTCCTTTGGATGCGGTTGTTGACTTCCTTCCTCGTGTGCACGGCTCTGGTCTCTTCACTCGTGGACAAACTCAGGCTCTTTCAGTCTTGACCTTAGCTCCAATGGGAGAAACTCAAATCATTGATGGTTTGGATCCAGAGTACAAGAAACGCTTTATGCACCACTATAACTTCCCACAATATTCTGTAGGGGAAACTGGACGCTACGGTGCGCCAGGTCGTCGTGAAATCGGTCACGGTGCTCTTGGTGAGCGTGCTCTTGCTCAAGTCTTGCCAAGTTTGGAAGAATTCCCATATGCTATCCGCTTGGTAGCTGAGGTCTTGGAATCAAATGGTTCTTCATCTCAAGCTTCTATCTGTGCGGGAACGCTTGCCCTTATGGCTGGTGGTGTGCCAATCAAGGCGCCAGTAGCAGGGATTGCAATGGGACTTATCTCAGATGGAAATAATTACACAGTCTTGACAGATATCCAAGGTTTGGAAGACCACTTTGGAGACATGGACTTCAAGGTTGCAGGAACTCGTGACGGGATTACAGCCCTACAAATGGATATCAAAATTCAAGGGATTACTGCAGAAATCTTGACAGAGGCTCTTGCCCAAGCCAAGAAAGCGCGTTTTGAAATACTTGATGTGATTGAAGCAACCATTCCAGAAGTTCGTCCAGAATTGGCTCCAACTGCTCCAAAAATTGATACCATCAAGATTGAAGTGGACAAGATTAAGATTGTCATCGGTAAGGGTGGAGAAACCATCGACAAGATTATCGCTGAAACAGGCGTTAAGATTGATATCGACGAAGAAGGAAATGTATCTATCTACTCTAGCGACCAAGATGCCATCAATCGTGCTAAAGAAATTATTGCTGGTTTGGTTCGTGAAGCTAAGGTGGACGAAGTTTACCGTGCTAAAGTCGTTCGTATCGAGAAATTTGGTGCCTTTGTCAACCTCTTTGACAAGACAGATGCTCTTGTTCATATCTCTGAGATGGCTTGGACGCGTACCAATAATGTCGAAGACTTGGTAGCCATCGGAGACGAAGTCGATGTTAAGGTTATCAAGATTGATGAAAAAGGACGTGTGGATGCTTCTATGAAAGCCCTTCTTCCTCGTCCTCCAAAACCTGAACGTGATGAAAAAGGTGAAAAATCAGAGCGTCCTCACCGCCCACGTCATCACAAGGATCACAAACCTAAGAAAGAAATTACAGAAACACCAAAAGATTCAGAATAAGAAAAGGAGAAATGTATGGGATGGTGGCGCGAAACCATTGATATCGTAAAAGAAAATGATCCAGCGGCCCGCACCACTTTGGAGGTTTTGCTGACTTATCCAGGTGTCAAGGCCTTGGCGGCCCACCGTCTCTCGCATTTTCTCTGGAAGCATGGCTTCAAACTCCTGGCTCGTATGCACAGTCAGTTTTGGCGCTTTTGGACTCAGATTGAGATTCATCCAGGTGCCCAGATTGATTCAGGTGTCTTTATCGACCATGGCTCTGGTCTGGTGATTGGGGAGACAGCGATTGTTGAACAAGGTGTTCTCCTTTATCACGGAGTGACTCTTGGTGGAACAGGGAAGGATGTTGGCAAACGCCATCCGACCGTTCGAAAGGGAGCTCTGATATCCGCTCATGCCCAAGTTATCGGTCCAGTGGAAATCGGTGAAAATGCCAAGGTCGGTGCTGCAGCAGTTGTCGTGGCAGACGTACCTAGTGATGTGACAGTGGTCGGTATTCCTGCCAAGATTGTCCGTGTACATGGTAAGAAGGATGAGCCGGTCATTCACGAAGTCGAAGAAAAACGAGAGTACTACGTCAATAAACTCGAGCAGGCTAAAGAAGCCAGTCACAGATCGTCTGGTTTGTAGAGGATAGCTATATGATTCAAGCAAGAAACAAGTTAAGCCAAGAGGAGTTATCTGAGGCGAAAAAACTAATTAACTGTTGCCAAAACTATGACGGTACCTATCGTGATCCCTATCTCTCTAACATGCTTAATTTTGACCCAAACATGCCCGCCTTTTTCCTTTATTATGAAAAAGGCGAACTTGTTGGTTTATTAACTGTCTATGCAGATGACCAAGATGTGGAAGTGACGATACTGGTTCATCCAGATCATCGCCGTCAGGGAATTGCGCGGGCTTTGTATAGAAGTTTTGAGAAAGAAACGGCATCTTATCCAATTGAGTCTGTGACTTTTCAGACAGAGCGTGTTTTTCTAGACCGCCATCCTGATTTTGTCAGCAATTGGGGATTGGTCGAGGACGAGGATACAGAAACCTGGTTAGGTAAGGATAGAAGACCTTATCCGTTAGAAAAGCTTTCCAATATTGAAGTTTTGTTAGCAGATAGTTCGTATCAGGAGCAAATCAGTCAGTTAAAATTTCAGGCATTCTCAGAGGAACATGAGTCTAGAGAGATTGTGGATAGATATGTCGCTGAAGCTCTGAAGGATCCAGAAAGTCGCTTATATATTTTGTTAAAAGACGGTCAGGTTATTGGAACTTGCACGGTAGATTTATCGACTAATACGAATTACTTCTACGGTTTAGCAATATCTGAACCTGAACGTGGGAAAGGCTATGGAAGCTACTTAGCAAAATTCCTTGTCAACCAACTGATTGAGCAAAATGATAAGGAATTTCAGATTGCAGTGGAAGATAGCAATGTAGGTGCCAAACGTTTGTATGAAAAAATTGGCTTTGTCAAACAGACTCAGGTGGTTTATCTGAATGAGAAAGAGTAATAAATGCTATTAGAAGAATTTGAAAATGTACCTGCTGTTATAGAGCCAACTGATAGAAGCCTCCTTAGTGGTGGAGAAATCTGTGATACCATTATCTTGTCTTTTAATGGAAAAATCCTTGAACGAGTAAAGAAGATAGATGGTGTCTACGAAGGTGGCTATCTTACCAATCTAAATGGTAAACTGCCATGGTATATCTATGAAAAAGATGGAAGTAAGGTAGCAGTTGCTATGGCTCTTATTGGAGCTCCAATGGTTGTTGGCCTCTTGGAAGAACTCAAAGCAAGAGGATTTAAGAACTTTATCGTTTTAGGATCTTGCGGAGTTCTAGACCAGTCTATTCAAGCAGATAAGATTATCCTACCAAGTTCGGCTTTACGTGATGAAGGTACTAGTTATCACTATGCTCCAGCAAGTGATGAAATAGCCTATGAGCAATCTCTACTCTTAACTATGGAAAAAGCCTTGGATAAAGCTGGAATTGAGCACATTCGGACCAAGGCTTGGACGACAGATGCCTTCTATCGTGAGACAGCTGCTAAGGTCAAACGAAGACTAGTAGCAGGAGCTAGAGTTGTCGATATGGAAGCTTCAGCTATCATGGCCTGGGCCCAATATCGACTAGCCAATGTCTATCAATTTTTCTACACAGCTGACTATGTCGACCATCATAATCATGAGTGGGATGCCAGACGCGAGGATAGAAAAGCGGATGCTATGACTTTTTTCAATATTGCTTTGATGATAGCAAAGGAGATAAATAGGGGTATATGATTATAAACTATATATATGTGTGTGTGATTGTTGTATTAATTACATTCTTTGTATATTTAAATCAGAAAGAAAAATTAGAGGAAAAGAAACAAGATGCTCAAACGGACTATAGTAAAATTGATTTGCAGGAATATTCATTGAGAATAGATAGTGGTGAAACTTGGTTGGTTTTTGAGTATAAATTGACTCAATTAAATAAACGAGATTATATATTAAGTCATTATAGACAAGGGGATATATGGACTAACGAACATGGATATTCCTATATGATATCGGAACTGCTATATAGAGAATATTATGAAATAAAATATGACTCTAGTGGAAGAGTAAGCGAGAAAGAAGGGCCCTATATTATATATAAATTAACATCAATTATTGATGTGATCCATGGAGATATAAACTACGGTCCTGTTCAAAATAATTTTGCTGAAAATAACTATCAGGATAATAGATATAGTAATTACCACAATGAGATTATTTCAGTGCTAAATGAATACAAAACAGAATTGATTCAACATGGTATTAATGATAGCGAAATTAACAGTATCATTAATTCTCCGCAGGATAAACAAAAATTGGAATATTTTGTAGAGAAGTATGAGCCAATCTTAAGAACTATTGAAGTTGCGAGTGCAGCTGCTACACTTTTTGATTTATTGCTGAAATTTCTATAGATAGTAGGGTATAGGAGTAATTTATGATTAAAATCTATGACACTATGTCTCGTGATTTGCGAGAATTTGTCCCGATTGAGGACGGCAAAGTCAAGATGTATGTTTGTGGGCCAACCGTGTATAACTATATCCACGTGGGGAATGCCCGATCAACAGTGGCTTTTGATACGATTCGTCGCTATTTTGAATACCGTGGTTATGACGTCGCCTATATTTCCAATTTTACGGATGTGGATGATAAGATTATCAACCGTGCCAAGGAAGAAGGCATCACGCCTCAGGAGGTTGCGGACAAGTACATCGCTGCCTTTCGTGAGGATGTGACAGCCTTGGGCGTCAAACCTGCGACCCGCCATCCGCGTGTGGTGGAGTTTATGGCTGACATCATCTGCTTTGTGGAAGATTTGATTGAAAAAGGCTTTGCCTACGAGAGTCAAGGAGATGTCTATTTCCGTGTGGAAAAATCTCACAACTATGCCAAATTGGCTAATAAAACCTTGGAAGATTTGGAGCTGGGTGCTTCAGGTCGTACCGATGAAGAAACAGCTCGCAAGGAAAATCCTGTAGACTTTGCCCTATGGAAATCTGCCAAACCAGGCGAGATTTCTTGGGACAGTCCTTGGGGACCTGGTCGTCCAGGCTGGCATATTGAGTGTTCGGTTATGTCAACAGAAATTTTGGGCGATACTATTGATATCCACGGTGGTGGAGCCGATCTCGAGTTTCCTCATCACACCAACGAAATTGCCCAGTCTGAAGCTAAAACAGACAAGACTTTTGCCAACTACTGGATGCACAATGGCTTTGTCAATATCGATAATGTCAAGATGTCCAAGTCCTTGGGCAACTTTATCACTGTTCATGATGCCCTCAAAACTCTTGATGGTCAAGTGCTTCGTTTCTTCTTTGCGACACAACATTACCGCAAGCCTATCAACTTTACGGAAAAAGCAGTGCGTGATGCTGAGACCAATCTCAAGTATCTTAAAAATACTTACGAGAAACCGTTTACTGGAACTGTAGATGCTCAAGAGTTGCAAGCTTTTAAAGATAAGTTTGTGGCAGCAATGGATGAGGATTTTAATACAGCTAATGGAATTACTGTCGTCTTTGAAATGGCCAAATGGATCAACTCTGGCAACTATGATGCAAGTGTTAAGGAAGCTTTTGCGGATATGTTAGAAGTCTTCGGAATTGTCTATATTGAGGAAGTTTTGGATGCAGAGATTGAGGACTTGATTCAAAAACGCCAAGAGGCGCGTGCCAATCGTGACTTTGCGACAGCGGACCAGATCCGTGACCAATTGGCTGCTCAAGGGATTAAGCTCCTTGACACCAAAGATGGAGTGAGGTGGACACGTGATTGATGTCAATCTCATTAACGGGATTGCGTTAGCTTTTGAGGGGGATGCGGTGTATTCTATGTATATTCGTCGTCACCTCATCCTCAAAGGCATGACCAAACCCAATAAACTCCACCAAGAGGCGACCAAGTATGTCTCAGCCAAAGCTCAGGCTCGCCTGATTTCCCTTATGTTAGAGGAGCAAGTCCTGACGGAAAAAGAAGAAGAAATCTACAAACGTGGCCGCAATACCAATAGCCACACAAAGGCTAAAAATGCCGATGTGGTGACCTACCGTATGTCCACAGGTTTTGAAGCAGTCATGGGCTATCTACATATGACTGAAAATCTGGAACGTCTTGAGAGCTTGATTTCGTGGTGCATCCAAAAAGTGGAGGGCTAGGGCATGATGGCAAAAGAACTACAAGACTGGTTTCCTGAAGTTCAGATTTCAGACCAACCAGTAGAGAAAGAGGGTTATCTCACTCTTCCTTTAGCTTCTCAGCAGTGGATTTTGCTGGAGGAAGCTGGGCTCAGCGAGCGTGAAAAGCAGTTGGTTGCTCTTTTGACTCAGCAGGAGCAGGCTCATTCGCTCAATCCTTGGTATTCTTATCTGATTGAGGGCAAGGGACAGGCGCCGAAAACTTTTAAAAAGATTCAGTTGGTTTATTGTCATCTTTCCTATTTTCAGCAGGAAAATCTAGCTTCTTGGCTGGATATGATGCGGACTCTTTTTCCTAACTGCCAGACAGTGCTACAGGTCGGAGCTCAGGATTATGTTTTCGTACTTCAACAAGATAAATACACTTCTGTACGAGCTATTTTAAGTGATACGATTGAAGCGGTTGAGTATGACTTTGGACTGCGTCTCTCTATCATGTTAGGCCAGGTTTGGTCTCAGACGGGGCACCAAGCCCTATCAGACTTAATCAAAGCGGAGCGAGATTTGTTTAAGACTTGGTGGCGTCAGGGTCACCAAGGTGTTCATACCTTTTCACAACTCTATCTTTGGAGTATGGGGGAAAGACTTGTGGATTTGAGAGTAATCAAGGAATATCTCCACCAGATGATTTTGGATCAAGACCAGATTCAGGAAATCATTCTCTCCCTTTGGGAAAATAGTGCTGTTCTTACTAAAACAGCCCAGCAACTCTATCTGCACCGCAATTCTCTCCAATACAAGATTGACAAATGGGAAGAATTGACAGGTCTTCAGTTGAAGGAGTTGACCGACCTAACCTTGTGTTATCAGTTGATTTTACCAGATATTCTCTAAAGTTTTGTGCAAGTTGCACAGAACTTTTTTGTTTTTTTGGTCACCTTGCCATAGAAATGTAAAGCGTTTTCATCTATAATAAAACTATCAAAAGACAAAAGGAGTTCACCTCATGGTAGAATTGAATCTTAAAAATATTTACAAAAAATATCCAAACAGCGAACACTACTCAGTTGAAGACTTCAACTTGGACATCAAAGACAAAGAATTTATCGTTTTCGTAGGTCCTTCAGGATGTGGTAAATCAACTACTCTTCGTATGATTGCTGGTCTTGAAGATATTACAGAAGGTACTGCATCTATCGATGGTGTGGTTGTCAACGACGTAGCTCCAAAAGACCGTGACATCGCCATGGTATTCCAAAACTACGCTCTTTACCCACACATGACTGTTTATGACAACATGGCTTTCGGTTTGAAATTGCGTAAATACAGCAAGGAAGACATCGACAAACGTGTGCAAGAAGCAGCAGCAATCCTTGGCTTGAAAGAATTCTTGGATCGTAAACCAGCTGACCTTTCAGGTGGTCAACGTCAACGTGTTGCCATGGGTCGTGCCATCGTCCGTGATGCAAAAGTGTTCTTGATGGACGAACCTTTGTCAAACTTGGATGCCAAACTTCGTGTATCTATGCGTGCTGAAATCGCTAAAATCCACCGTCGTATCGGAGCTACAACTATCTACGTAACTCACGACCAAACAGAAGCGATGACACTTGCAGACCGTATCGTTATCATGTCAGCAACTAAGAACCCTGCTGGTACAGGTACTATCGGACGTGTAGAACAAATCGGTACTCCTCAAGAAGTTTACAAAAACCCAGTTAACAAATTCGTAGCAGGATTCATCGGAAGCCCAGCTATGAACTTCATCAATGTGAAATTGGTTGGAAGCGAAATTATTTCAGACGGTTTCCGTTTGAAAGTTCCAGAAGGAGCATTGAAAGTTCTTCGTGAAAAAGGCTACGAAGGTAAAGAATTGATCTTCGGTATCCGTCCAGAAGACGTGAATGCAGAACCTGCTTTCCTTGAAACATTCCCAGAATCAGTTGTCAAAGCTACTATCTCAGTATCAGAATTGCTTGGTTCAGAATCTCACCTTTACTGCCAAGTTGGTAAAGACGAATTTGTTGCCAAAGTTGATGCTCGTGACTACTTGCAAACAGGTGCAACAGTTGAACTTGGATTTGACTTGAACAAAGCACACTTCTTTGATGTAGAAACTGAAAAAACAGTTTACTAAGATAAATGAAACTCAAAACACTGCTAGAGAAATCTGGCAGTGTTTTTTGCGATTGAGTTGAAAAACTCTCCAATTGAACTGGAGAGTGGCTGTTTATACTCAATGAAAATCAAAGAGCAAACTAGGAAGCTAGACGCAGGCTGTACTTGAGTACGGCAAGGTGAAGCTGACGTGGTTTGAATTTGATTTTCGAAGAGTATTATTCTGCAGCTTGTTGCCAACGTTTGGCCAGCATATGAGACATGCTAGAAATTGCTAGGTTAAAGCTGAAGTAGATGAGGGCAATCAGGATATACAGACTGAAGACCTGCTCTGGTTCGAAATAACGGCCCATGAGAATTTGGCTAGCTCCAAAGAGTTCTTGTAGGGCGATAACAGAGTAGAGGAGACTGGTATCCTTAATCACGGTTACAAACTGGGAAATGATGGCTGGCAACATTTTGCGAATAGCTTGTGGGAGAATGATGTAGTAGAGGATTTGGGCTGAAGTGAAGCCTTGTGACATTCCTGCTTCGTATTGCCCCTTGTCTACGGCATTGAGACCACCTCGGATAATTTCAGCTAGGGCCGCTGATGTAAAGAGGGTAAAGGCAGTGATTCCTGCTGGTGTGGATTTCATCTTGAACACTAAAAAGATAGTGAAAATCCAGAGGAGGTTGGGAACGTTACGCACAAACTCGATGTAAATGCTGGAGATGATACGTAAGACAGGATTTTTCCCATTTCTCATGACAGCTAGCACTGTACCGATAAGGGTAGAGAGGACGATGGCAATCAGAGAAATATAGAGGGTCAAGCCAAATCCTTTAAAGATAAAGACTAGGTTATCTGGGGTCAAAACTTCTAAAATGGATTCCATAGTAACCTCCTAAAGTGAATAGGCTTTTTTGTTGGCTTGCTCCATCTTGCGACCAAACTGGGCAACAGGGAAGCATAGAGAAAAGTAGAGAAGGGCAGCACCTAGAAAGGCTGGGATATAGTTTCCGTTAAGGGCTGACCAAGACTTGGTCACAAACATCAAGTCCACTCCAGATATGATAGCGACTGTCGAGGTGTTTTTGATGAGGTTGACGATTTGGTTGGTCAAAGGAGGGAGAATGATACGAAAGGCCTGAGGCAAGATAATCAAGCGCATGGCACTGATATAGGTAAACCCTTGTGACAAGGCTGCCTCCATCTGACCGCTAGGAATAGACTGAATACCTGAGCGAATAACTTCAGCAATATAGGCGCCGTGATAGAGACCCACGCAGAGAACAGCTGTCCAATAAATCGGAATCATGATGATATGGTCACTGATAAGAGGTAGGCCATAAAAAACGATAACAAACTGCACCAAGAGGGGAGTATTTTGATAAAATTCTACAAAGATGCGAGCTAAAATACGCAAAATAGGACGTTTGCTGGTTGACATAGCTCCAAAGAAGATACCTAAAACCATGGCGAGGATAAAGGATCCGATCGCTAGGGCAAGGGTGAAGAGGAAGCCATTGAAAAATTGTCCAAAATCCTGAAAATAGGCTGTCCAAGATGATAAATCTGTCATGATGTGTCCTCCTTAATTTGCGGTATGGCTAGATGGTTTGAGCTTGTAACGGTCATAAAGTTTTTGCAAACTGCCATCCTTGCTCCATTTGGTGACCAAGTTATCAAGATAGTCGTTGAGCTCGGTATTTGATTTCTTGGTAACGATACCGTAGTCAGATGGCTTGAAACTATCATCTAGTAGTACTGTGCGTTTGCTGATGTAGCCAGATAGGATAGAACGGTCAACGGAAAAGGCATCAATACGGTGAGCGTGTAGGGAAGTAATCAATTCTGGGTAGGAACCAAGTTCGACGAATTTAAACTTCAGACCTTTCTTTTTACCCAGTTCAGTAATCAGGCGTTGGGTGATGGAACCTTGGGCAACCCCGATGGTTTTACCGTTTAGGTCCTCAATCTTTTTGATTTTGGCAGATTTATTGACCAAAAATCCAGAAGCGTCTGTGTAGTAGGGACTGGTAAAGTTGTAGAGTTTTTTGCGTTCGTCTGTGATGGTAAAGGTCGCGATATCCATATCGACCTGTTCATTGTCTAGAAGGGGTCCACGGGTTTGTGCGGTAACAGGCACATAGCGAACCTTGACCTTGAGCTCATCAGCTACCATTTTGGCCAAGTCGGTTTCGATACCAGAATAGGTCCCTGTCTTGGGATCCTTATAGCCAAAGTTGGGAACGTCTTGTTTGACACCGACAACTAGTTCGCCTCTCTTTTGAATATCTGCGACACTGGTGTCGGCCTGAACTGGTTTTGTAGCAGCAAGGCCGAAAAGGCTAATCAATAATGCGGATAAAAAGAATTTCTTTTTCATAGGCGCCTCCTTATTTGACTTTGTCACTTTCGTGGTTGATGATTTTGCTGAGGAATTGTTGGGCACGAGGTTCGCTTGGATTGTCGAAAAAGTCATCGACATCTGTCGTATCCACCAAAACTTCTCCATCAGCCATAAAGATAATGCGGTCAGCAACTTCACGGGCAAAGCCCATTTCATGGGTCACGACAATCATATTCATACCATCGTGGGCTAATTTTTGCATAACTGCCAGAACATCACCGATGGTTTCAGGGTCAAGAGCAGATGTTGGCTCATCAAAGAGGAGGAGTTCAGGATGCATAGCGAGTCCACGTGCGATGGCAATCCGTTGTTTTTGTCCACCAGAAAGCATGGCTGGATAAGAATCTTTCTTGTCCCACATATTTACAAATTCCAGATATTTTTGAGCTGTTTTTTCAGCTTCTTTTTTATCAATTCCTAGAACTTTTATGGGTGCGAGTGTTACGTTTTCTAACACTGTTTTGTGAGGGTAGAGGTTGAAATGCTGGAAAACCATGCCGACTTCCTTGCGAAGAGGAACTAAATCTTTCTGGCTGGCACCAGCAACTTGGTGACCATTTACTAGAAGACTTCCTTTGTCTACAGCCTCCAAACCATTGATGGTGCGGATAAGAGTGGACTTACCAGAACCAGAAGGGCCTAGGAGTACAACAACTTGCCCTTTTTCAAAACGGAGATTGATGTCGCGGAGTGCGTGATAGTCTCCATAATATTTTTCGACGTGTTCAAATTCTACTAAAGCCATAAGGAATCTCCTTTGTGTTAGATTTTATAACACGATTCTACACCAAAAGATTTTTCTTGTCAAATCATATCTGAAAAAATTCACTAAAATTTTATAAAAAAGCAATCCGGATAGAGAAAAAGCCTAAATCATGTTATAATGAAGCAATAGAATTCTTAGAAAGAGTGGATGTCTTTTTGATAACACCTACTTATGAATGGCAGTTTGCCCCGCAGGTAGAAGATGCGGATTTTACAAAGATAGCCAAGAAGGCTGGACTGGGTCCTGAGGTGGCTCGGTTATTATTTGAAAGAGGGATTCAGAACCAAGAAAGTCTGAAGAAGTTTTTAGAACCTTCCTTGGAGGACTTGCACGACCCTTATCTGCTCCATGATATGGACAAGGCAGTGGATCGGATTCGTCAGGCCATTGAAGAAGGGGAAAATATCCTTGTTTACGGTGACTATGATGCGGATGGTATGACTTCAGCTTCGATTGTGAAGGAAAGTTTGGAACAGCTTGGCGCTGAGTGCTGTGTATACTTGCCCAATCGTTTTACTGATGGCTATGGTCCAAATGCTAGTGTTTATAAATACTTTATCGAGCAAGAAGGGATTTCCTTGATTGTGACAGTGGATAATGGGGTAGCGGGTCACGAGGCTATTGAATTGGCCCAGTCTATGGGAGTAGATGTTATTGTGACCGACCACCATTCCATGCCTGAAACCTTACCAGATGCCTATGCTATTGTCCATCCTGAACATCCAGATGCGAACTATCCTTTCAAATATTTGGCTGGTTGTGGAGTTGCTTTCAAGCTGGCTTGTGCCCTGTTAGAAGAAGTACAAGTGGAATTGCTTGATTTGGTCGCTATTGGTACCATTGCTGATATGGTGAGTTTGACAGATGAGAACCGTATATTAGTTCAATATGGTCTGGAAATGTTGGGGCACACTCAGCGCATTGGTCTACAAGAAATGCTGGACATGGCTGGGATTGCTGCTAACGAGGTGACAGAAGAGACAGTTGGTTTCCAGATTGCCCCTCGTTTGAATGCCTTGGGTCGCTTGGATGATCCTAATCCTGCCATTGATTTGCTGACTGGATTTGACGACGAGGAGGCGCATGAGATTGCCCTTATGATTCATCAGAAAAACGAAGAGCGCAAGGAAATCGTCCAGTCTATCTATGAAGAAGCTAAGACCATGGTGGATCCTGAGAAGAAGGTCCAGGTTTTGGCCAAGGAAGGCTGGAATCCTGGGGTTCTAGGTATCGTGGCTGGTCGTTTGTTGGAAGAACTAGGGCAGACAGTCATCGTTCTCAATATAGAGGACGGTCGTGCCAAGGGTAGTGCTCGTAGCGTGGAAGCGGTCGATATTTTTGAGGCTCTGGATCCTCATAGAGACCTCTTCATAGCCTTTGGTGGCCATGCTGGCGCAGCAGGAATGACGCTGGAAGTGGAGAAACTCTCAGATTTATCTCAGGTTTTGGAAGATTATGTCCGTGAAAAAGGTACAGATGCTGCTGGCAAGAACAAGTTAAACTTAGATGAAGAGCTAGACTTGGAGACACTTAGCTTGGAAACGGTCAAAAGTTTTGAACGTTTAGCTCCCTTTGGAATGAACAATCAGAAACCTGTCTTTTATATCAAGGATTTTCAGGTCGAAAGTGCCCGTACTATGGGGGCAGGCAATGCCCATCTCAAGTTGAAAATTTCCAAAGGTGAGGCGAGTTTTGAAGTGGTAGCCTTCGGTCAAGGCAGATTGGCAACAGAATTTGCCCAAACCAAGAATCTAGAGTTGGCAGTTAAATTGTCTGTCAACCAATGGAATGGTCAAACTGCCCTCCAGTTGATGATGGTGGATGCGCGTGTAGAGGGTGTTCAACTCTTTAACATCCGTGGGAAGAATGCAGTCTTGCCAGAAGGAGTTCCGGTCTTGGATTTTGCTGGAGAATTGCCGAATCTGGCGGATAGTGAAGCTGTTATCGTAAAAAACGTTCCTGAGGATATTACTCAGCTGAAGACCATTTTTCAGGAACAGAATTTCTCTGTTGTCTATTTCAAAAATGATATTGACAAGGCCTACTATCTGACAGGCTATGGGACTAGAGAGCAGTTTGCCAAATTGTACAAGACCATCTACAAGTTCCCAGAGTTTGATATTCGCTACAAACTGAAGGATTTGGCGGCTTATCTCAATATTCAACAAATCTTGCTGGTCAAGATGATTCAAGTATTTGAAGAACTAGGCTTTGTGACCATCAAAGATGGTGTCATGACAGTGAATAAAGAGGCACCGAAGCGAGAGATCGGAGAAAGTCAGATTTACCAAAATCTCAAACAAACCGTTAAAGACCAAGAAATGATGGCGCTGGGTACCGTGCAAGAAATTTATAACTTTTTAATGGAAAAAGAATAGCAGATAGGAAAGAGTTGGGCAACTAGCTCTTTTTTGAAAACAAATCTTCATTTTGAAAATCATCAAAAAAATGGTATAATGGTAGGAAAAGATTCGGCTAAAAGTAATAGTGCTTTTAGAATAAGAGGGCAAGTAACCCTATAATCAAGATAAACTAAGCTTTCGGAGGAAAAATGAGTAATATCAGTTTAACAACACTTGGTGGTGTGCGTGAAAATGGGAAAAATATGTATATCGCTGAAATCGATGGGTCTATTTTCGTTTTGGATGCAGGTCTAAAGTACCCTGAAAATGAACAACTAGGGGTGGATGTGGTTATTCCTAATATGGACTACCTTTTTGAAAATAGCGACCGTATCGCAGGGGTCTTCTTGACCCACGGCCATGCGGATGCCATTGGTGCGCTGCCTTATCTCTTGGCTGAAGCTAAGGTGCCTGTATTTGGGTCTGAGCTGACCATTGAGTTGGCCAAACTCTTTGTCAAAGGAAATGACACAGTTAAGAAATTCAATGATTTCCATGTTATCGATGAGGATACGGAGATTGATTTTGGAGGAACTGTGGTGTCCTTCTTCCGTACGACCCACTCTATCCCAGAAAGTCTGGGTGTTGTCTTGAAGACAGCTGAAGGTAGTATCGTTTATACAGGTGACTTCAAATTTGACCAGACAGCTAGTGAATCTTATGCGACAGACTTCGCTCGTTTGGCAGAAATCGGTCGTGATGGAGTTCTAGCTCTTCTTAGCGATTCAGCCAATGCAGATAGCAATATCCAAGTGGCTAGCGAAAGTGAAGTTGGGGACGAGATCACTCAAACCATTTCGGACTGGGATGGTCGTATCATTGTTGCAGCAGTAGCCAGCAACCTCTCTCGTATCCAGCAGGTGTTTGACGCTGCGGATGCAACAGGTCGTCGTGTGGTCTTGACAGGATTTGATATTGAAAATATCGTCCGCACTGCTATTCGCCTTAAGAAATTGTCTCTAGCTAATGAGAGTCTTTTGATTAAGCCAAAAGATATGTCTCGTTTTGAAGACCATGAGTTGATTATCCTTGAGACAGGTCGTATGGGTGAGCCTATCAACGGTCTTCGCAAGATGTCGATTGGGCGCCATCGTTATGTGGAAATCAAGGACGGTGACCTGGTCTATATCGTAACGACTCCATCTATCGCCAAAGAAGCGGTCATGGCGCGTGTGGAAAATATGATTTACCAAGCTGGTGGAGTGGTCAAACTGATCACTCAAAGCTTGCGTGTGTCAGGACATGGGAATGCGCGTGACTTGCAGTTGATGATTAATCTCTTGCAACCTAAGTATCTCTTCCCAATTCAAGGGGAATACCGCGAGTTGGATGCCCACGCTAAGGCTGCTATGGCAGTTGGGATGTTGCCAGAACGCATTTTCATTCCTAAAAAGGGAACCAGCATGGCTTATGAGAATGGAGACTTTGTCCCAGCTGGAGCGGTTTCGGCAGGGGATGTCTTGATTGACGGGAATGCCATTGGTGATGTTGGCAATGTGGTTCTTCGTGACCGTAAGGTTTTGTCAGAGGATGGTATTTTCATCGTCGCAATTACCGTTAACCGTCGTGAGAAGAAAATTGTAGCCAAGGCTCGTGTTCATACGCGCGGATTTGTTTATCTCAAGAAGAGTCGCGATATTCTCCGTGAAAGTTCAGAATTGATTAACCAAACGGTAGAAGACTATCTTCAAGGAGATGACTTTGACTGGGCAGATCTCAAAGGGAAGGTTCGTGATAATCTGACCAAGTACCTCTTTGACCAAACCAAACGTCGTCCAGCTATTTTACCAGTAGTCATGGAAGCGAAATAATTGTTGAAATAAACGGAGAGAAAGTCGAATTTCGGCTTTTTCTTATAGAAAAATAGAGGAAAAATTATGGCAGTAATGAAAATCGAGTATTACTCACAAGTCTTGGATATGGAGTGGG
>JAWHFN010000012.1:0-21714 GCA_032565555.1 Streptococcus mitis
GAAAATCAAACCAAAAGTCGAGTTCATGTTGCGGATCATGTTTTCAGGGAAAACCGTCAAATTCTTGACGATATTTCCAAAACGGTTGAGCATGTAGTCAATCAAAATGGTCGTATCTGGTGTGATGATACGCTCAGCTGATGAGTGAGAGATGTCACGTTCGTGCCAAAGAGCTACGTTTTCATAAGCTGTAATCATGTGTCCACGAATAACACGCGCCAGACCTGTCATGTTTTCAGAACCGATAGGATTGCGTTTGTGAGGCATTGCTGAAGACCCTTTTTGCCCCTTAGCAAAGAACTCTTCCACTTCTCGTTGTTCTGATTTTTGAAGACCACGGATCTCCGTCGCCATACGCTCGATTGAAGTCGCGATGCTAGCAAGAACCGCAAAGTACTCAGCGTGAAGGTCACGAGGAAGGACCTGTGTAGAGATTTCTTGGGCACGGATACCCAATTTGTCGCAGACGTATTGCTCTACAAATGGTGGGATGTTGGCAAAGTTCCCAACCGCACCAGAAATCTTACCAGCTTCCACACCAGCAGCTGCATGCTCGAAACGCTCGATGTTGCGCTTCATTTCGCTGTACCAAGTCGCCAATTTAAGACCAAAGGTTGTAGGCTCAGCGTGCACACCATGGGTACGACCCATCATGATGGTAAACTTGTGCTCCTTAGCCTTATCAGCGATGATGGTGGTGAAGTTTTCAAGGTCACGACGGATGATGTCGTTGGCCTGCTTGTAGAGGTAACCGTAGGCCGTATCCACCACGTCAGTAGAAGTCAAACCATAGTGAACCCACTTGCGCTCTTCGCCAAGCGTTTCAGAAACCGCACGCGTGAAAGCCACCACATCGTGGCGAGTCTCCTGCTCAATCTCCAAAATACGGTCGATGTCAAAGTCCGCTTTCTCACGAATCAAAGCCACATCTTCCTTAGGGATTTCACCCAATTCAGCCCATGCCTCGTCAGCCAAGATTTCCACCTCAAGCCAAGCACGGTATTTATTTTCTTCACTCCAAATGTTCGCCATTTCAGGGCGAGAGTAACGGTTGATCATGTTTTTCTCCTTAATCTTTTGGTGTATGTAAGTCTTTATAGAACTTATCGTTAAATGATTCAAATTTTTCAGTTTTGCTATTTAGCCTTCCTCTAAAATAAACAATTTTAGAGCCAGTCTCAATTACTTCCACAATATTTCTTGTTCCAGCACGTTCCTTAAGTTTGTTGAGGTTTGTGCATACTTTAGGATACTGTGAATTAACAAATTCAATTTGAAGTATTTCTTTATTAAAGTTTGCAACGGATACTTCTGCCATACCAAAAAATATCCTATTTTTATCTTTTACTAAATTAGAATTTGTTACATCAACAAAATAATCATTCAGTGATATTAACTTCCCATCAACTCTTATTTGAGGTTTATCGTGATCAATATCTTGATCATTAAACAATTCGACAAAAGTTGCAAGTGATGAAAGTTGTCTATCTTGTGACTGACTTGAATTTCTCTTTTCCCCAAAAATTGCATTAATCGTCTTACCAACAGTAGAGCCTCCATTTTTCATACTGTTGTTCGTTTTAGCTTTACTTACTGATTTTTTTACAGATATTACTCCACTTTGCAATATGGTCTGTCTGCCTTTAGAAACTTCTTTCTTAACTTGCTCCTGTATTTCTTGTGGTGTGATACATGTACATCCCTCAACATGAGGTTCATCATTATGAGATGGGCGAAAAAAGAATCTCTTGCCACCCGGTTTCTCCCAGTTTGTACACGTTAACGGAATTTTACAATCTTTATCTAAGCATCTAAATGCCTTATCAGATTTCAAACTTTTTGTAAGTGAATACTCACTTGCTTTTTTCGCATCTAATTCACGATTAAATTCTAGACTATATGCACTCTCAACCATTCTTCGCCCCTTCTTATATTTCCTTTACCAAAATAACAAGTCCTAAATTAAATTATTCAATAAAATGTTGATATAATCTATCAAATTTATTTTTAAGAATGTTAGAACAAAAAGATAATAGAAAACTAAGTCATGTATTGAGAGCTTGAAATTATTTTCTCAATTTCTTCTCCCTGATTTTCTTTTCTTCTTAATTCTATTTTTTAATTTCTTTTCCCAATTGCTCCTCACCTCGTTACTTGACATTACTTTGGAAATTTCTTCACTCTTTGTCCAATAAATTGTTGGTGTAACTCCATCTGTGATTAATTTCATTTTACGAAATATATAGATTATTTCTAGTATATAAAAAATTAGAGAAAAGTTGACAATACATAACTTAGCAAAGTCTATAATAGAATATTTTTCAATTCTAACTCTATCACGGTATTTATCCTCAAAAATAATTTCTTGATTATCAACATCCACATGATAGCTATAATGTTGTATTGCATTTCTAATTTTATTATTAAGGCTACTCACTGGTCTGCTAAACCGTTCCGAAATGTTCAAATAAGATTGTTCTGGATTATTTTGATTAATTTTCTGAAACTTATTGGTGATTTTTTCAAGATCATTTGAATATGTTTTTCCATTGTAACATTCATTGTAGCTATTTCTCTCAAAAATATTATTAAGTGCTATAACGAGATTAATATTGTCAAGAAGCCACTCATAACTTGAAGTATAAAATTCATTTAATTCTTTATAGTTTGCCACAGAAATTCCATCTTCGTCCTGATTTAAATCTTCATAATTTCCAACATTCATCAAGGTAACTGCAGGAATCAAGATATGATAGATTTTAGCGAAAGCTGTGATTTTATCAAAAGCGGTTTTCTCAATCATATCAAAATTACTTGCAATATGATTGCTATATTTAAGTAACTCGTCTCTGTGTTGCTCTGAGCTATAAATACGATTGCTTAATTCTGTATATTCCGATAAAGAGTTTTCTCCAAGAATAAATTTTATACCAGAGGTAGTCAAAAATAACTGATGTAAGGCCATGGTGGCATCCGAAATGTTCTTCACATCCGTTATTGGTGTTAATCCTTTATAATTACTTAATAACACGTTTAATTCCGGATATAAATATTTATCTTGTCGATTCCAATATAGATTATATAAACGTCTAAAATTATCTAGCTTTCCGTCCCTGATAAAGTCTGCAAATTTTCTCGTATTATGAAATTTTTGAATATCAGTTAAATCATCTTTTTTACCCATTCTAGCCATTTGAGCCATAAATGGAGTTAGTCCATCAAATGGACTTTTTCGTAAATGCAATTTTCGAGTTGGAAATTCTGCAGAAATTTCTAGACACCATATAGGGAAATCCGTTAACTTATCATAATTAGGAACATCTTTATCAAGAATTTGTGCATTTGTTAAAGATATACCGAACGGTTCAAATTCAACTCTACCAGTAATTTCCGTTTTACACTTTGGACAATTTAGAGCAAAATCAACTGGGAAATTCCCCATCTGAATTCTTAAGTTAACGCAATTCTTACAGGTAGAACACAAAATGAATTCATTGTTAGTCATGTTTATAATTCTTTCCTAAAAATCTATCCCTTTCCCAAACTCAACCACATTGTCTGGTTCATTACTAAACAAAGTCACATGTCCCATCTTGCGATTGTGTTTCGCTTCTATTTTACCATACATGTGGAGGTGAGCGCTTGGATTTTCTGTCACATATTTCTCAGCGACCTCAACATGCTGGCCGAGGACATTGAGCATAACAGCAGGCGCATGTAGTTTGATGGCTGGCAATGGTGCTCCCAGAACGCCTAGAATATGGGTATCAAACTGAGAGAAGTCGCAAGTTTCGATTGAATAGTGACCAGAGTTATGTGGGCGTGGGGCAATCTCATTGACAATAATGTCATCAGCAGTCGCAAACATTTCCACACAGAGGGTCCCAGACAAGTTGAGTTGTTCTGCGATTCGCACTGCCATAGTTTTAGCCTTGTCAGCTAGACTTGTTGAAATGCGAGCAGGCACGATAGTCTTAGACAAGATATTGTTGCGGTGGATATTTTCCTGAACTGGGAAAACTGTCACATCCTTGCCATTCCCTGACACGATGACAGAGATTTCAAGGTCAAAATTAACAAATTCTTCCAAAACACAGTCTGCAGAATCCGCTAGCGTATAGGCTTCTTCCAAGTCTGCTTCTGAGCGAATGACCTTTTGCCCATGCCCATCGTAGCCACCAGTCGCAGTCTTGAGGACATAGTTTTTGGACAGGTCAATCTCCGCCAAGTCTTGGCTAGAATTCGCAACCTTGTAAGGTGCTACAGTGACTTGAGCCTTGTTTGATAGGAAGTCCTTTTCAAAAATACGATTTTGGGAAATGCGAAGCAGGTCTGTCCCTTGAGGGAGTTGTCCATCCTTGATGACAGCATCCAGACCGTCAGCATCGACATTTTCAAACTCATAGGTGAGGACATCGCATCGCTCTGCCAACTGACGCAGAGCATCCACGTCATTATAAGGCGCCACGATGATTTCCGCCACGCGAGAGGCTGGGCAATCCGCAGCAGGATCCAGAGCGATGACCTTGTGCCCCATGTAGATAGCAGAGATGGCCATCATCTGCCCTAGCTGACCGCCACCGATAATTCCGATTGTTTTAGATGAGCTCATTGGTAGACTCCTCTGCGATTTTTCCTTGTTCTTCTACGAAATCTGCCAATGCGATCGCGATAGCTTGGTCTTCTACTGACAGGAGACGGAGAGCAAAGAGGGCTGCGTTGGTCGCACCAGCTTCACCGATAGCCATTGTCGCAACAGGCACACCACCCGGCATCTGCACGATAGAATAGAGTGAATCCACTCCACTAAGAGCACGTGATTTGACTGGCACACCAATGACAGGAAGGGTTGTTTTGGCAGCTACCATACCTGGCAAATGGGCTGCGCCACCCGCACCCGCGATAATGACTTTGATCCCACGACTACGTGCTTCTTCAGCATGTTTGAACATAAGGTCAGGTGTGCGGTGGGCAGAAACAACTTTCTTTTCATAGGCTACATCGAAGCGGTCGAGGACTTCGGCTGTTTTTTGCATGGTTGCCCAGTCGGATTTGGAGCCCATGATGATGGAAATTACTGGTTTAGTCATAATTTTCCTTTTCTTTCCTTTCTTTTTTCAATCACCTTAAGTTGTGAGGGACGGCAGCAGCCACCAAAGGTGTCTCATGCCTAAATTGGAAGCCCAAGGTCTTCCAATTTCCCTGAACGATTGGATTATCATCCAATCGTTATTTCACAACGGCGGTGATTGTTCTATATTAGCTCGCTAACGCTCGCAAGGTTATGCGCCCATTAACATATTTTGTGAATTTTTGATAATTCTTTTTTGATACTGGTCTTAGGTGGTGGGGACGTAAGCAAACCTTCGGTTTCATTCCTAAAATTTGAGCCTAAGGTCTCAAATTTTCCCTAGAATCTGGGACAAAAAGATTTTGATTTTAGGAATTCTTGATTATAAATTTTAAAAATCGATAGATTAGACAAAAAAGCGAATAAGACAGAATTCTGAGTGTCAGATAACTCGTTTTGTTCGCTTTTTATATTTAAGGTTAGACTTTTGTCCCAGACTCTTTCACCACGGCGACCATTATCTTAGTTTGGCTTGCTTTCGCTCGCCATGACAAATTTATATCTGTTAATCTTTTATAGCCTTACTTCCGATATCTGTTCGGTAGAAGAGCCCTTCTGTGTTTTGTTTGTTAAGTTCGCTGTAGATGGTGTTTTGGGCTTCTTTGACGGTGTCTGCTGTGGTGACGAGCATATAGACACGTCCGCCGTTTGAAAGAAGGTCTTGCTCATTTTCAGCGAATTTCGCACCTGCATAGTAGGTTATGATGTCGCCTTCTGTCTTGATTGGCAATTCAACACCCTTTTCATACTCTAGCGGGTAACCGTTGGATGCGACAACCACACCCAGAGTCACACCCTTGTCCATCCAAGTGATAGCTGGTTCTTTACCTTCCAAAATATCAGTAATATTTTGTGCAAAATCAGAGGTCAGACGAGGCAGAATAATTTGCGTTTCAGGATCTCCAAAACGAGCGTTGAACTCGATGACTTTAGAACCTTCTGCTGTCAGGATAAGCCCTGCGTAAAGAACTCCCAGATATGGACGCCCTTCTTGGATCATGCCCTCTAGGACTGGCTTGACAATAGTCTCCACTGCTGTGTCAACCACGCTCTGTGGCAAGTGTGGAACTGGCGCGTAGGCACCCATACCACCCGTGTTAGGTCCCTTATCGCCATCATGGGCACGTTTGTGGTCCTGAGCCGTTGGCATGATGTAGAACTTGTCCCCATTGACAAAGGCAAAGAGTGAAAATTCCTCTCCTTCGAGGAATTCCTCGATAACCACACGCGCACCTGAGTCACCAAATTTATTGTCCAAAAGCATCTCGTGAGCTGCTTCGACTGCTTGCTCGACTGTCTCAGCAACGACAACACCCTTCCCAAGCGCCAAGCCATCCGCCTTGACTACGATAGGTGCACCCTGCTTTTCGATATAGGCCTTAGCTTCCTCGAAATCTGAGAATGTGCCATAGGCTGCTGTCGGAACGCCGTATTTGACCATGATTTCCTTGGCAAAATCCTTGGACCACTCCAGCTCAGCTGCCAATCTTGTCGGACCAAAGGCTTTGAGACCAGCTGCATGGAAATCATCCACGATACCAGCCGCAAGGGCGTCATCTGGCCCTATAAAGGTCCAAGCAACATCGTTGGCTTTTACAAACTCAACCAATTTAGAATGTTCGGAAATAGAGATATTTACCACCTCCAAACCATCCAGAGTCATCCCATCATTCCCAGGAGCAACAAAAACCTTTTCTACCTCTTTTGACTCAAGCAACTTCTTAGCAATCGCATGTTCACGACCACCCGAACCGACAACCAACAGCTTCATCTTACAACCTCTTTTGCGAATTATTTACTAACATTATACCACAAACGTTCGTTTTAATCTTGTTTCACTCCGCGTTTTTACGCAAAAAAAGGAAAGAAACTGTTTTCTCTCCTTTACGTTCTTAATGTCTAAAATGTCTCACGCCTGTGAAGACCATGGTCAAGCCATATTTGTCAGCAGCTTCGATGGATTCTTGGTCACGGACGGAGCCTCCCGGCTGGATGATGGCCTTAATACCTGCTTTAGCGATTTCTTCCACGTTATCGGCAAATGGGAAGAAGGCATCGGAAGCAAGCACAGCTCCGTCAAGACGATTTTTAGCTTGTTCAATGGCAATACGCACAGAGGCCACACGATTGGTTTGACCCGGGCCAACACCAAGTGTCATGTGGTCGTTGGTCACAATGATACCGTTTGATTTCACGTACTTGATGGCCTTCCAAGCAAATTCAAGAGCAATTGCTTCTGTCTCAGTTGGTTGGCGTTTGGTCACCACTTGCCAGTCAGCTGGACTTTCTTTGATAACGTCTTGGTTTTGCACCAGAAGTCCACCAACTACACCTGTGTATTCTGCTTCCACTTCACTGGCCTCTTGAGCATCAAATGGCAAGGCAAGGATACGCAAGTTTTTCTTTTTGTTGGTCAAAATGGCTAGCGCTTCATCCGTATAGCTTGGTGCAATGATGATTTCAAGGAATACACCATGCATCTTCTCAGCTGTCGCAGCATCCACCTCACGGTTAAGAACAACGATACCACCAAAGATAGACACTGGGTCAGACTCATAAGCGTAGTCCCAAGCAGTCTCGATGTCATCAGCCTGACCGATTCCACATGGGTTCATATGTTTGAGAGCCACAACGGTTGGACGGTCTTTGAAGTCACGGATGATACGAATGGCCGCATCAGCGTCACGGATATTGTTGAATGACAATTCTTTCCCATTGAGCTGTTCGGCTGAAGCAATGGAATAGTCTGTTGGCAAAGCTTTTTGGTAGAAATCCGCGTCTTGTTGAGGGTTCTCACCGTAACGCATGGCTTGCTTGAGGTCATAAGTCAAGGTCAACTTTTCAGGCTTGCTTTCACCCACTTGAGCTGTGAAGTATTCTGCAATCAAGGCATCATAAGCCGCAGTGTGGCGGAAAACCTTGGCTGCTAAACGTTGGCGAGTTTCGTAAGTCGTTTCACCATTGGCTGACAACTCATCCAAAACCACTGCATAGTCAGCAGGGTCTACCACAACCGTCACGCTGGCATGGTTTTTAGCTGCTGAACGAAGCATAGATGGCCCACCGATATCGATATTCTCCACCGCATCAGCATAAGTCACATCTGGTTTGAGAATGGTTTCCTTGAATGGGTAGAGGTTGACCACAACAAGGTCAATAAGCTCAATTTGGTTCTCCTTAGCAGCCTCTAGGTGGCTATCCAAGTCACGACGAGCGAGGAGCCCACCATGGATATTTGGGTGAAGAGTCTTGACGCGACCGTCCATCATCTCTGGAAAACCAGTCACGTCATCGATGACAATAGTCTCTATCCCAGCATTGTCAAGGGCAACCTTTGTCCCACCTGTCGAGATAATATCCCAACCAAATTTTTTAAGTTCTTGGGCAAATTCAACAATGCCCGCTTTGTCTGAGACGCTGATTAAGGCGCGTTTAGTCATTATATTCTCCTTTTTAATCATTAGTTAAACACCAATTAAATGCAGTAACAGTAAAACAAAATAAGCAAAACCAAGGCTAATCATACCTAAGATATTGACCCATTTTCTAGTCTGTGATTTGAACACTCTTATAAAAATTTGATAAATCAGTAAGCCTACACAAACACCTAGCGTATTTAAAGCCAAATCCGTTATATCTGTTATACCTATTGCTAAAATATACTGTAAGCACTCAAACAATAGACTAATCAAGAAACCTGTCCCGACTATTCTTAAACTACATAAATTAGTTTTTATCAGAGGGAAACAAACACCTAATGGAATAAAGGAAATCAGATTAAATAACATTTCAGCAAAAACAATTTTTCCGTCTACTATTAGTGGTTCTGAAAATGGAATCCAATTGATATACCTTGGAGCTAAGAAAAATGCTATAAATTCAGGATTTGTTTCAAACTTAAATAAGATTCCCCAAGTTAATAACATCAGATAGACATAAAATACATATCGAGTTGTTTTTTTAGATTCTAACATTACAAATACCTCCGTTTGAAGCCGTCTTCAACAATCACTGACTCCAATTTTGAATCAAAGATATCATATGAATCATCAATGGCAATGGTGCTCACCCCAGCATTATCAAGGGCAACCTTGGTTCCACCTGTTGAGATGATGTCCCAACCGAGTTTTTTTAAGTTCTTGGGCAAATTCAACAATGCCCTCTTTGTTTGAGACACTGATTAAAGCTTTTTTCGTCATTCTATTCCTCTTTCTTTAGGTCCAAGCGCATAGCAACTTCATTATTTTCTTCTATAAATCCTGTTTCCTGAAAACCCAAACTAGTCAGCAGGTGCTTCATTTTTTCATTTCCAACCACATAATCTGCGATAATATGATTGCAAGTGCTATCCATCTGAGCCTTTTTGATCAGAAATTCCACGGCTTTTCGTCCATAACCTCTTCCTTGGTACTGCTGGCCAATCATTATCCGCCAGATAAAGTATTCCGCTTCATCCTTATCTATTTCCAACAGGAGAAAACCAACTACAAGCTCATTCCAATAAATTGCCATTGGAAACACATCCCCATTCTCTCGGTAGAGCCATGCGTCAGCTAAAGAGCGTACATTTGGAGACACGAAACGTGCTCGTTCATCAGCTTCAGATATTTTCAAATCCAGCACTGCCTGAAAACTGCTCTCATCTACTAATTTTATCTCAATCATTTTTTCTCCTAGCAATATTGCAAAATCAAAACTTGATTTACTTCTTATCTTCTACCCACACCTAAACTCTCCAACACTTGAGGATAGAGCTGATACTCGGTGGCATGAATCCGTTCTTCAAAACTTTCGATGGTATCATCAGCTAACCGTGGCACACGAACTTGTTTGATAACCTTTCCTGTATCCACACCTGAATCCACCCAGTGAATGGTAACACCACTCTCAGCAATGTCAGCATTCCAAGCATCCTCAATCCCATGAACTCCTGGAAATTCTGGCAGGTAGGCTGGATGAATGTTGATAATTCGGCCCTCATAAGCTGCTAATAAAGTTGACCCAACGATTTTCATGTAGCCTGCTAGGCAAACCAAGTCAATCTGGTGCTCTTCCAAGAGTTCGACAAGGGCTGCTTCGTAGTCTGCCTTGCTCTCAAACTCCTTGAGTTCAAAAGCATAGGACAGAACGCCGAGCTTGTCTGCACGTTCGAGCACATAGGCATCACGATGATCTGAAAAGATAAACTCCACTGGAAACTGTTCGGCAATCACCTGAAAATTTGAGCCATTACCAGAGGCAAAAACCGCTATTTTTTTCATTTGATGATGACACTTTCATTTTCTTTCTTGACGATACGACCAATTTCATAGACTGGTTCATCCAACAATTCCTTGACACGACTTACATTTTCAGGGCTAACTGCTAGCATAAGGCCCACACCCATATTGAAGATTTCAAACATTTCTTCGTGTTTGATCTGACCGTATTTTTCAAGGGCTTTGAAAATCGGTAAAACTGGAACCTTGTCTTCCTCAATCTCAGCAGCTAGGTCATCTGCAAACATACGAGGGACATTTTCGATAAAGCCACCACCAGTGATGTGGGCAATGCCGTTGACCAACTCTTCCTTGATGAGTGGCAAAACAGCCTTGACATAGATACGAGTTGGCTCAAGAAGAACGTCCTTGAGTTGCTTGCCTTCCAATTCTGGAAGGACTTCCTCACCTGTGTAATCCGCAAAGACACGACGGACGAGAGAGTAACCATTGGAATGAATCCCACTTGAAGCAAGTCCGAGAAGAACATCTCCCTCTGCCACTTTTGAACCGTCAATGATTTGAGATTTTTCAGCCACACCGACCGCAAAACCAGCCAAATCATAGTCATCTTCGCCGTACATACCAGGCATTTCAGCTGTTTCCCCACCGATGAGGGCAGCGCCTGCCTGCACACAACCTTCTGCCACACCAGCGACAACTTGTTCTAGCTTAGCTGGTTCATTCTTCCCTGTCGCTACGTAGTCAAGGAAATAGAGGGGCTCCGCACCCGCAGCGATGATATCATTGACACACATGGCTACACAGTCCTGACCGATGGTATCGTGCTTGTCGTACTTGATAGCCAGCATGAGCTTGGTTCCGACACCATCAGTTCCTGAAATCAAGACAGGTTCTTTAACCCCAGTCTTTGAAAGGTCAAACATACCACCAAAGCCACCCAGAGCTCCCATGACACCTGCACGCTCCGTACGAGCCACGTGCTTTTTAATCCGTTCAACAACTTCATAACCCGCTTCAACATCCACACCAGATTGAGCGTACGCATTTTTATTTGCCATTTTTATGTTCCTTTTCTTTGAGAAAGATTGCGACGTATTTTTAGATAAACAATTATTTTATCTAATACTCAATGAAAATCAAAGAGCAAACTAGGAAGCTAGCCGCAGGCTGTACTTGGGTACGGCAAGGTGAAGCTGACGTGGTTTGAATTTGATTTTCGAAGAGTATAAAAATACTAGTCAGGGTTCTAGCTTTGCCCCATAAGGCAAAGCGTCTACTGACAAATGCTTTAGCTTTTAGTCAGTAGTGAGACGTGGAGCATAAGCATTTTTATTTGTCATTTTGTCTCCTCTTCCTTTCCTTTAATGGAGAATCTTTATCCGTCTATTTGTAAAAACTGGTCTTTTCTTCCAAACTTCTACGATAGTCTTCTTCATAGTCGTAGAGAGGCGTTGGGTAATCACCATCAAAATAAGCGACACAGAGACCGCCATTTGGCGCATCTGTTTCAATACCAATTGAATCAATCAACCCCTCAACAGAAAGATAGGTCAGACTGTCCGCACCAATGATTTGGCGCGTTTCTTCGACCGTATGATTGGCCGCAATCAGTTCCTGACGGGTCTGGATATCAATCCCGTAGAAACATGGATAAGCTAGCGCTGGACTACCAATGGCAACGTGAACCTCAGTCGCACCCGCTTCTTTCAAGAGCTGAACGATACGACGAGAGGTTGTTCCACGTACAATAGAGTCATCAATCATAACCACACGCTTGCCTTTTACAACGCCTGAAACAGCAGACAATTTCATCCGCACCCCTTGCTCCCGCAATTCTTGAGTCGGTTGGATAAAGGTACGTTGGGTGTATTGGTTCTTGATGAGGCCCATTTCATTTGGTAAACCTGATTCTTCCGCAAATCCCATAGCCGCGCTTAGGGAAGAATTGGGTACACCAACTACGATATCCGCATCATGCTTGAATTCACGCGCCAATTGGGCACCCATACGTTTGCGAGCCGTATGGACATTGACACCGTGGATATTAGAATCAGGGCGAGCAAAATAGATATACTCCATAGAACAAATCGCGAGCTGGGTATCGTCTGTATAGCTGTCATACTGGATGCCCTTGTCATCAATGATCACAATCTCACCTGGCTTCAAATCACGAATCCATTCTGCACCAATAACCTCAAAAGCACAGGTTTCAGATGATACTACGACGGCTCCGTTGGCCATTTTCCCGATAGAAAGTGGACGGAAACCATTGGGGTCAAGAGCCGCAATCAACTTGTCCTCAAACAGCAAGATATAGGCAAAGCCACCTTTGACAAGGCTGAGCGCTTCCTTGATTTTGCCCATCAAGTTCGGATTATGACTACGACGAATGAGATGAGCCAAGATTTCCGAGTCCGAAGTCGCGCTGAAAATCGCTCCCCTTTGTTCCAGTTCTTTCTTGAGAGAGGCTGCATTGGTCAGATTTCCATTATGAGCCAAACCAAACTGCATATCATGGAATCGAAAGAGGAAAGGCTGGATATTATCTACAGAAGCTTCGCCAGCAGTCGCGTAACGCACATGCCCAATCGCACCAGTTCCCGTCAATTTATCCAAATTAGCAGGATTTCTGAAGACTTCTGATAAAAGTCCCATGTCACGATGGCGCTTCAATTGCCCCTGATCATTGGAGAGGATTCCTGCCCCCTCCTGACCACGGTGTTGAAGACTGTGGAGACCAAAATAGGTCAATTTAGCAGCATCTGGATGCCCCCAAATACCAAAAACACCACATTCTTCATTAAGAGATTTTACTTCGTATGTCATTTTTTATACCTAATTTTCATTTGTAATCACCAAGAGCTAAATTTACATGACTTTTACATTACTGATACTACCTATTAGAAAATCTGCAAGTCTTATTTTCCAGTGAAATATTTAACCGCTGACGCGAACAGGTGCTGGTCTTTATTGCCTGGGATATTTTGGAAAAGACCTTCCTCATAACGTTCTGAGTGGCCCATCTTACCGATGATTTGGCCGTTCTTGCTGGTAATTCCTTCGATGGCATGGATAGAACCATTCGGATTGTACTTAGAGTCCATACTTGGCTTTCCATCAAAGTCAACATATTGGCTAAAGATTTGACCATTGTCACGGAGCTCCGCAAATTCCTCAGCCGTCACGACAAACTTCCCTTCACCGTGCGAAACAGGAATAGCGTGGATATCGCCCACTTCTACTCCAGCCAACCATGGCGAGTTGGTATTGTCAATCCGAGTTTCCACCATCTTGGCCACGTGCTGGTTGGCATCATTGTAGAAGAGGGTTGGACTAGTACTGCTGGCATCTTCGAAGTTCCCGTATGGAAGAAGACCTGATTTGACCAAGGCCTGGAATCCATTACAGATACCGATAATCAAGCCACCACGGGCGATAAAGCTATCAATAGCCACACGGACTTTTTCATTGAGCAGAATATTGACAATGAACTTGGCTGAACCATCTGGCTCGTCCGCAGCTGAGAAACCACCTGCAAAGAAGAGAATGTTAGCCTTGCCGATGTTGTCAACCATGGTTTCAACCGACTTGACAATGGCTTCTTCATTCAAGGTCACAAATGGCACCAAGTTGACCTCTGCACCTTCTTTTTCAAAGGCCTTAGCTGAGTCATACTCTGAGTTGGTTCCTGGGAAGACTGGGATATAAACCACCGGTTTTTCAACCTTTTCTTTGGATTTAATCACAACATCTGATGCCACAGCTGGTACTTCAGCCAGTTCTTTGGCTTGGGCAAATTCTGTTGGGTAAACTTCTTCCAATTTTCCTTGGAAGGCACTGTCAAGTTTCTGTCCATCTAGCTTCACACCGTTGACAAGGAGTGTAAAGTCTGCACTTGTTTGTCCAATCTTCTCTACTCCAGCAATTTCTTCAGGCGATGTGAAGACAAATCCGCCCAATTGTGCTGTTAAAGAACTTTCAAGTTCAGGCAAGATTGCCTCCGCACCGATATGGTTCCCAAAGGTAGCAAGTGCCAAACTTTCAACCACACCACCATATTTGACAGCTGATGCAGATGTCACTTTGTGACCAGCTTGGATATCTTCAAACTGAGAAAAATTAGACTTAATCAAGTCAAAATCAATCTCTGCAGCAAGAGCTTGACCTGGGATGTAGTAGATATTTTCACCAGCAGTTTTGAACTCTGGAGAGAGGACCTTACGGCTATCTGCTGTCGTCACCCCAAAGGCAACCAAGGTTGGCGGTACTGTCAATTCTTCAAAAGTACCAGACATAGAGTCCTTACCACCGATAGATGGCAAACCAAGCTGAATTTGTGCCTCGATAGAGCCTAGAAGAGCTGCCACTGGCTGACCAAAACGCTCAGCTTGTTTGTCCATGCGCTCGAAGTACTCTTGATAAGAGAAGCGAGCCTTAGACCAGTTGGCACCTGTCGCTACTAGACGAGCCGTAGCTTCGATAACTGCATAGGCAGCACCGTGGTATGGAGACCATTCTGCTACATATGGATTGAATCCTTGAGCTATGACAGACGCAGTGTGAGTCACGCCGTGTTGAACTGGCAACTTCTGCACAGAAGCCTCAGTTGGTGTAAGTTGGTAGCGACCACCAAGTGGGTGATTAACCGTAGAGCGTCCAACAGAGCAATCAAAGATGGTCTGCAAGCCTTTTTGACTAGCGTGGTTCAAGTCAGATAGAACCGCAAGGGTATCTGCTTCAAGTGTGTCAGCAAATGTTTGACGTTCTTCTGGAAGCTTGACATCCTTGTCCACCACCTTTGCATCAACGACCACACGCACACCATTGGTGTCAAGGAAACGACGCTCCAAGTCCACGATTGTCTCACCATTCCAGTGCATAACCAGATTTGGTTTTTCCGTCACTGTCGCAACCACAACAGCGTCAATATTCTCTTTGTTACATTCTTCAACAAAGGCATCTACGTCTTCAGGACTCACCACAACCGCCATACGTTCTTGTGATTCAGAGATGGCAATTTCGGTACCATTCAAGCCCTGATATTTAAGAGGCACCTTGTCTAGATCAATTTCAAGACCGTCTGCTAATTCACCAATAGCTACACAGACACCACCAGCACCAAAGTCGTTGGATTTCTTGATGAGACGAGTGACATCACCATTACGGAAGAGGCGCTGAATCTTACGTTCTTCGATGGCATTCCCTTTTTGAACTTCAGCTCCAGCAGTTTCCACGGACTCAACTGTTTGAACCTTAGAAGAACCTGTCGCACCACCGACACCATCACGCCCAGTCTTACCACCTAGCAAGATAATCACGTCACCTGCTTCTGGTTTTTCACGGACTACATTGCCCTTAGGAGCAGCACCAACAACGGCACCTAGCTCCATACGTTTAGCTACAAAGCCTGGGTGGAAATACTCACGAACGTAGGTCGTCGCAAGCCCAATCTGGTTACCGTATGAAGAATAACCATGGGCCGCTGTTTTAGAAATGACTTGTTGTGGTAATTTCCCAGCACGCGTTTCCGAAATCGGTGCGGTAATATCACCGGCACCTGAGATACGCATAGCTTGGTAAACATATGAGCGACCTGACAATGGGTCACGAATGGCTCCACCGATACAAGTAGCCGCCCCACCAAATGGCTCAATCTCAGTTGGGTGATTGTGGGTTTCGTTTTTAAACATGAGGAGCCATGGTTCTTTCACACCATTAACGTCCACTTCGATTTCTACTGAGCAAGCATTGATTTCATCTGACACTTCCATGTCATCCAAACGTCCATTAGCACGCTCATAACGACCGAAAATAGTCGCCATATCCATCAAGGTTTGTGGTTTTTCAGAGCGACCCAACTCTTCGCGCATAGCAATATATTTGTCATAGGTTGACTGCAATTGTTTTTGAAATTTAGAAGCTGAAAAGTCGATGTGTTTCAACTCTGTCTCAAAAGTCGTGTGACGGCAGTGGTCAGACCAGTAAGTGTCCAAAACCTTGAGCTCTGTCTCAGTTGGCACGCGCCCGATTGACTTGAAGTAGTCTTGGATAAAGAGCAAATCATCCACTTCCATGGCCATCCCTTGCTCAGCCTTGTAGCGAGCAAAGTCTTCTGCTGTATAGCTTTCAAAGAAAGTCAATTTTGGAATGGTCTTGTCTGACTCTGAAAATTCCTGCTTGGCAATCCCTACCGTGATATCCTTGAAACGAGAATCAACTGGATTGAGCAAGTAGTTCTTGACCGCCTCTAACTCAGTCGCATCAATATCTTTATTCACCAAGTAAAGTTGGGCTGTATTGACCGTCACATCACTCGAACTTCCTAGTAAAAGCAAGGCTTCCTGTGAAGATGTTGCACGCTGGTCAAACTGCCCTGGTAGGCTTTCAATCGCAAAGAAAGCATAGTTGGCAAGATCCGCCTGCACAGCCGCTTCGTCCAAAACATGGTCTGTCACCTGCTCAGAGAAAATGTGTTTCTCTGCAGGCGCAAACAAGCCCTCTGCCAAGTCAAATACATCATACACTTGCACAATGCGAATACTTTTCAAGCTTGAAAGTCCCAAGTTGTGCTGGAGCTCTCTTACCAAACTCTCTGACTTGACCTGAAAATCAGCCTTTTTTTCAACAAAAATACGTTTATCCATCAATCCTTATTCCTTTATTTCAGCTCTTACAATGTTCCAACGACCTTGAGGTTGTTATTTCAATTCCCGCAACTTTTCCCAGACAATCTCGTAAACGTCTGTTAGTTCTCCCAATCCTCTACGGAGTGAAAAGGTCTGGGG
This sequence comes from Streptococcus mitis, assembly GCA_032565555.1. Classification (GTDB taxonomy): domain Bacteria; phylum Bacillota; class Bacilli; order Lactobacillales; family Streptococcaceae; genus Streptococcus; species Streptococcus mitis_DM. Next base: position 17,139 of record JAWHFN010000012.1, read on the forward strand.
GACCTTTTCAGCCTGAGTCCTTTTAGTTGAGAGACGAAGGTTTTCCGTTGCAAACAGATTATTTCAAACCTTGCAGCTTCTCCCAAACAACTTCATAAACATCGGTTAATTCACCTAGTCCCCTACGGAAAACATCCTTATCCATGTGGTTGCCATCCGCATCCCACAAGCGACAGTTATCTGGTGAAAATTCATCTGCTAAGATAATCTTGTCATCCTTGTCAAAACCGAACTCTAGCTTAAAGTCAATCAACTTAAGCCCAATCTCAGCAAACCAAGTTTTCAAGAGTTCATTGATGCGACGAGTTTCTTCCTTCAAGTAGGCGATTTGCTGGTCATCCGCAATCTGTAGGAATTTCACATGCTCGTCATTGATAAATGGGTCATCCAAATCATCATTTTTGTAGTAAAATTCAACAATCGGAGTCTCCAAGGCGATTCCCTCATCCACACCAAAACGTTTTGAAAAAGAACCAGCCGTGTAGTTGCGAAGCACGACTTCCAAAGGAATAATCTTAACCTTTTTATTGAGTTGTTCCGTGTCTGAAAGCTTCTCTACAAAATGAGTCGCCACACCAGCCGCATTTAATTTCTCAAAAATAAAAGATGAAATCTGATTATTCAAGACTCCCTTACCAGCAATCTGCTCCTTCTTAACACCATTGAAAGCAGTCGCCTGGTCCTTGTAAGTTGAAATAATAAGATTTTCATCCTCAGTTGTATAGATATCTTTAGCTTTTCCCGAATAGATCAATTGTTTTGACATTTTAAAGTTCGCCTTTCGTATTACTTGAGCACATTCTACCATAAAAAACCTAAAATTACAAGAATTTAACCGAATAAATAAAGCAGTAACTTCAAAAATCATAAAGAAAAAACTGCAAGAAGAATCTTTCTCACAGTTTAAAAATTATTTAACTCTAAAAACACGAACATTACTCTTTGTTCAAAAATTGATCCAAATAATAACGTAGATAACTTTTCCTGCCCGTAATCATCTGCAGGCGACCTTCCACCCCATATCGAAGTTTTTCAGCCTGCTCCGAAGTTAGATTAGTCTCCGCCTCAATTTTAAAGAAATTCCCTTTTTCAGTCTTGGTAGCTGTCGCATCGATGCTGGTAATAGTAGAATCTAGGAAAAGCTGATTCTTGGCATCATGAGTCGTAGTATAGCGAACAGAATCACCGACCTTAATCCTTGCTACATCTTTTGAACTAAGATAAGCTGTTAGTTTGGCTTTCCCTTCTTTTTCCAAGGACGGATAAAGTTGGGCTAGTAAGGCACCTTCTGCTACCATAGTAGAATCACTAGTCTCAGGATTAAGGTGAAGCACCCCATCCTCACTTGCCGTAATTTTCCCCTTGTCTAAAAGATTTCCCTGAACCTTCTTGCCTGACTCTGCCTCCAAGATTTTCTGGTCTAAAAGGGTCAATTCTTGACCAACCTTAGCCAAGTGTTGTGATTTGAGAGACTCCAATTGACTGCCTAAGCCTGACGCATAGGCTTGCTGGGTACCTGAACCTGCATACTGAACACGGTAAGTAGCAAGACTAGATTCTAACTGAGAAAGCTGCGCTTCAACCTGCGCAACTGCCTGAGCCTTAGCTTGCGGATTTTCCTCACCCTGAGACTTGTAGGACTGGTAGAGAGAATAGGCTAGATTCTGACTAGCCAAGGAAGCACCTGTTTCAATAGCTGACTTAGCTGTCTGGTAATCGCGAATTTTAGCCTCTGTTTGACTGATGAGGTTGCCGATTTCGACTTGGGTTTGGCTAGCTGCTGCATTCTGGGACGCAATGGTCTCATTTTGTTGCGATGTACTAGCCCTAAGACTGCCTGCTTGACTGATGTAGTCGCGAAAGGTGGCTTGGTAGCCAAATTTATCCTCCTCTGGAAAGTGGTTCTCCCCTTCTTGCAGACTTTTTTGCAAATACTCCAATTGCTTTTTTTGATCCTTGAGCATGTCCAACTGACTGGCATAAGACTCCGCTTGGACACCTTCCGCCCCTTCTTGGTATTGAACCAACAAATCCCCCTTCTTAACCAACTTATTTTCTTCCAAATGATTGACAAGAATGCGATTATTGCTAGTTGACTGGATATGTGCAAGGATACGACTAGGCTCGACAGTAGCTCTAGTAGACAAACTCATCTCCTTCTCTGCAAATGTTGCAAATCCAAGTAAAAACACAAGCAGAAGGGACATGGGTACAATCACCCGACTGGAAAAATTATGGTAACGACGATTATAAAACTCCGCACTTTCTAAAAATTCTGGTTTCATCCTCTCCTCTTTCTAGCTATTCACCAAATGGGCGTAAAAGCCACCCTGTGCAAGTAAATCAGCATGATTTCCTTCTTCAACAATCTTGCCCTGATCCAAGACAACAACCTTCTCTGTCCGCTCTGCAATGGTCAAGCGGTGAGCAATGAAAATCAAGGTCTTGTCTAAAGCCATCAGATTATCTACAATCCGCTTCTCTGTCAAAATATCCAAACTGCTGGTCGCCTCATCCAAAATCAAGACCGGTGCATCCGTCAAGAGAGCACGCGCCAGAGCAATTCTCTGACGTTGACCACCTGAGATTCCTGCCCCATCCGAAGTCAATTCTGTCTGGTAATTCAGTGGCATACGCTCGATATCCTCCCGAATCTCTGCCAATTCGACCGCCCGTAAGATATCTTCCTGTGTCGTCCCCTCCTTAGCTCCCAAAAGAAGATTGTCCAAAATCGTTCCGTTAAAGACATAGGGCTGTTGAGGCAGATAGTTGATATACTGGCGCAGAGCCTTTTTATCAATCTGATTGAGATTGACACCACCCAGACTAATCTCCCCTTGACTTGGGTCGTAAAAATTAACCATCATCTTGGCCAATGTCGTCTTACCTGACCCTGAAATCCCCACAAAAGCCACCTTAGACCCTTGGGGAACGGTTAAATTGATATCCGACAAGACATCTCGACCATAGCCATACTTGTAATGAACCTGCTTGAAAGTCATCTCTCCCTTCATCAAGCTCAAATCCTCAACTGTTTTCTTCTCCTCAAACTCAGAAGCTACCAGATAAACCTCATTTAGACGGTTATTGGCAACCTGCGCTGTCTGAAGCTTGGTTTGCAGGTTGATGATATTTTCCAAAGGATTGGTAAAGTAAACCAGCAAGGTATTATAGGTAATCAACTGCCCCAAACTCATCTTGCCATCCATGACCAGAACAGCCCCCATCCAGAGAATGCCGACATTGAGCAAGAGATGGGCAACTTTTTTCAGAGCCTTTTGCTGACTCTCTGCTCGACTATAGGTAAAGGATTTTTTCAGATAATCCACAAATTCCTTGTCAATCTTTTGGTAACGCTGACTTTCACTGGTCAAGGACTTAATAGTCTCAATACCGTTGATGTCCTCGATGATAGAAGAAGACAGAACCGCATTGGCTTCCATTGTATCCCGATTCATCTTTTCAAACGGCTTCATAAAAGCAAAAATAATCACTGTATAGATAGGAAGTGCCAATAAAGTCATGAAAAAGAGATTGGTATTTTGTGAAAATAAAACAAGGGAAATAATGACAACTGTTGACACATCTAGGAAAATCGAAAGAATGGTTGAAGCCAGCGCATCGATGATACTGTTAGCATCTGTAAAACGAGACACAATTTCCCCTGTCCTGCGTGTCGCAAAGAAGGACATAGGCAGGTGAAAAACATGCTTGATATAGGACAAAATCACATCAATCGACAAGCGTTGCCCCAAAACAAGTAGGAGATACTCCTGAGCGTAAGACAAAATCTGCTGGAGAATATAAACAATGACCAGCCCAATAGAAATAATCCCCAGCGTCGAACGCATCTGATCTGGCACATAGGTATCAATGATAGACTGCAGATAATAAGAACCCACAATGTTAATCAAGGTGACCAAGAGTGTTGCCAAAACGATATTGGCAATCAAGCCACGCTGCTTCACTAATATAGGGATAAAAGAGAGCAGACCATTTTTTTGATTCTTATGAGGCTTGTAGTCTGGACTAGGTGCCATAAACAGAGTCACTCCTGTCCATTCTTCCGCAAAACGCTCACGTGGCAGTTTAGTCAACTTCACCCCAGGATCTGGGTCGGCAATATGAATGCTATCCTTATCCTGCCCAGTCACCACATAGTAGTGGAGTAATTTTCCTTCCTTAAGCACATGGGCAACAAAAGGAAAAGTCAAATCTGGCAAGTCAAAGAGCGTCATATCCGCCTTGATCGCTCGTGTCTCAAAGCCAATCTCCTCTGCCACCTTGACCAAGCCCAAAGCCGTCGTCCCATCCATGGTCGTCTTGGCCAATTCTCGCAAGTGAGCCAAAGAATAATAACTACCATAGTAGCCAAAAACCATGGCTAATGAAGCTACACCGCAGTCCATCTGATCCACCTGCGGACGATAGTGACGTTTCCCAAATTTCATATTCATCTCCTTTTTCTAAACTCATCTGATAATAACTATCTTACCCCAATCCCCAAACAAAAACTGGACTTCCTTCCCAAATGCGCCTATCTCCCTCCCAACTGCACTTTTTGGATAAAAAAATA
>JAWHFN010000013.1:0-20697 GCA_032565555.1 Streptococcus mitis
CGGTATGAAAAGGCCCTGAAACCTTGAGAGGAATCAAGCGTTTGGCGCCTGCTTCCTGCAAGAGTTCGACAGCTCGATCAACTGCAACCACTTCTCCACCAATCACGATTTGTGCAGGTGTGTTATAGTTGGCTGGGGTAACCACTCCAAGTTCAGAAGCCTTTTGACAGGCTTCCTCAATGACCTCTACTGGTGTATTAAGAACTGCGACCATCTTGCCAGAACCAGCAGGAGCTGCTTCTTCCATATAGGCTCCACGCTTAGCTACCAAAGCTACCGCATCTTCAAAATCCAAGGCGCCACTGGCCACCAAGGCAGAGTATTCTCCAAGGGACAAACCAGCAACCATATCAGGCTTATAGCCTTTTTCTTGTAATAAACGGTAGATAGAAACCGAAGTCGCTAGAATGGCTGGTTGGGTATAGCGGGTCTTATTGAGTTTGTCTTCTTCCGTATCGATGAGATGACGCAAATCATAACCAAGTACCTGACTCGCTTGATCAATCGTTTCTTTGACAATAGGGTAGTGATCATAGAGATCCCGTCCCATACCTAGATACTGGGCACCTTGACCAGCAAATAAAAAGGCTGTTTTAGTCATTTCTTACAACTCCTGCCCAACGAGAGGCTTCTTCTTGAATTTTCTTAGCCGCTCCGTAATACAAATCTTTGAGGATTTCTTCAACGGTTTCTTCTTTGGAAACAAGCCCTGCGATCTGACCTGCCATAACAGATCCACCATCCACATCTCCGTGAACAACTGCTTTGGCTAGAGCACCCGCTCCCATTTGTTCAAAGATTTCCAAATCAGGATTTTCTTGTTTAAAGGCATCTTTTTCAGCTTTTTCAAAATCACGAGTCAATTGGTTTTTAATTGCACGAACAGCATGTCCAAAGTGTTGAGCTGAAATCGTAGTATCAATATCTCTAGCTTTTAAAATTTTCGCCTTATAATTTGGATGGGCATTAGACTCTTTGGCAACGACAAACCGAGTTCCAACCTGAACAGCCTCTGCACCTAGCATAAATCCAGCCGCAGCACCTTCACCATCCGCAATTCCTCCTGCCGCAATAACAGGAATAGATACAGCTGCGGCTACCTGTCGCACCAAGGTCATGGTTGTTAATTTACCGATATGCCCCCCAGCTTCCATTCCTTCTGCAATAACAGCGTCCGCACCAATTTTTTCCATGCGTGTAGCTAGGGCAACACTTGGTACAACAGGAATAACTGTAATTCCTGCTTCGTGAAAGCGTTCCATGTATTTACCAGGATTTCCTGCCCCTGTTGTAACCACTTTGACGCCTTCCTCGATAACGAGATCTACAATATCTTCCACAAAGGGAGACAAGAGCATGATGTTGACACCAAAGGGTTTATCAGTCAATGATTTGATTTTATCAATATTTGCCTTGACAACTTCTTTAGGGGCATTCCCCCCACCGATAATGCCTAGTCCGCCAGCCTTGGAAACAGCCCCTGCCAAATCACCATCAGCAACCCAGGCCATTCCTCCTTGAAAGATAGGATAATCAATATTCAATAATTCTGTAATACGCGTCTTCATAGTGCCTCCATCGTTTCTTGCTTACGTAATAGTTCGATCCTGTCATAATTTGAAAATCAAACTATTGCCTAAACAAGAGGGAGCGGGTTTCCCTACTCCTTCTATCTTATATTCTGCTTATACTCTTCGAAAATCAAATTCAAACCACGTCAGCGTCACCTTGCCGTACTCAAGTACAGCCTGCGGCTAGCTTCCTAGTTTGCTCTTTGATTTTCATTGAGTATTATTTTGTTTGCTCTTCAACGTAGGCAACCAAGTCACCAACTGTTTTCAAGTCATCTTCTGCTTCGATTTGGATATCAAAAGCATCTTCAATTTCTGAGATTACTTGGAACAAGTCCAATGAATCTGCATCCAAGTCATCAAAAGTTGATTCAAGTGTTACTTCTGATGCGTCTTTTCCAAGTTCTTCAACGATAATTTCTTGTACTTTTTCAAATACTGCCATGATAGGACTCCTTTAAAATAAATAGTTTTTTATAACAATGTGTTCACCACATGATTACCTAAATTGTAAGAATGAGCGTGCCCCATGTCAAGCCTCCACCGAAGCCTGATAGTAGAACAGTCTGGCTACTATCTAAACGAATGAGACCTTGTTCTACACACTCTGAAAGTAAAATCGGGATACTGGCTGCACTGGTATTGCCATATTCCATCATGTTGGCTGGAAGTTTATCTCGGTCGACACCAATTTTTTTAGCCATCTTATCCAAAATACGGTCATTAGCCTGATGAAGTAGTAGATAATCCAAGTCTGTCGCCTCTATAGGAGACTCATCAATAGTCTGTTTGATAGACTTGGCTACATCTCTAATGGCAAAATCAAAGACTGCGCGTCCATCCATCTTCAAAAATGAATCTGCATTTTCTTGATCTGAAAATGGAGAATGCAAGCCTGAATGTCCATAAGTTAGACACTCGCTACGACTTCCATCGCTATTGAGACTCTCTGTCAAGAAATGCTGTTGATCGCTAGCTTCTAACAAGACGCCACCAGCACCATCTCCAAACAACACAGCTGTTGATCGGTCCGACCAATCGACTGCTTTAGAGAGGGTTTCACTACCAATCACCAAGCCTTTTTGAAAGCGACCAGAAGCGATAAACTTTTCAGCAGTTGAAAGAGCAAATACAAATCCACTGCAAGCAGCTGTTAGGTCAAAAGCAAAGGCCTTTTTAGCACCAATATCGGCTTGAACACGAGCAGCCGTAGAAGGCATCATCGAATCTGGAGTGATGGTAGCTAGGATGATAAAATCCAAATCCTCTCCTGTGATTTCAGCTTTAGCCATCAGTTTCTTAGCAACCTCTGTAGCCAAATCACTAGTAGATTCTGTTCTTGAAATATGCCTTTGTCGTATTCCCGTCCGACTTGAAATCCACTCATCATTGGTATCCATAATCTGGGCTAAATCATGATTTGTAACCACTTGCTCTGGCACATAATGAGCAACTTGGCTTATTTTTGCAAAAGCCATTATTTCAAATCCTCCAAAAATTGATAAAGATTGGTCAAACCTTTGCTCATAACATCAATTTCTTCCTTACTCATACCATCAATGATTTTTTCAACCATGGCCTTGTGGAAGCGTTTATGTAGTCTATGAACCAAGCGACCCTTCTTTGTCAAATGTAGATGCACCACACGACGATCCTGCTCTGAGCGAATGCGTTCAATGTAACCCTTTCGTTCAAGATTATTCAGACTTGTCGTAACCGTCCCAAGAGTCACCATCAACTCTTTTGACACTTGACTTGGCGTCACATCTGGGAATTTTCCAATTACATCGATCGTATGCATTTCTTTGATGGAGATATCCTTGAAACGACTACCTCTCAAGCTAACTTCCTCAATGACGAGGACATTGTTAAATATAGATGTTAAATATTCATTAATTCGTTGGTAGTCCAATCTCTTTTCCCTCCTTTTCAAAAAGCTTTCACAATCAAAACATTTGACAAAAAAATTATATCAAACTTCAAAGAACAGTGCAAGTATTTTTTTATTTTCCTGTAAATTTAGGTCTTCTTCGCTCCGAATGAGCCCGAACCCCCTCTTTGAAATCCTCTGTTTGAGCTAGAGACTCTTGGAGATTCAATTCCAATGTAGCATAATCTTGCCAATCTTTAAATTGACTCTCCCAAACCAACTTCTTAATGGCAGCATAGGAGTTAGCTGACCCTCGTCTCAATTTTTTAAGAAGCTGTTCTCTGGTCTTTTCAAGTTTATCAGCTTCCGAAATACGGTAAACCACACCCCACTCTAGAGCTTTTTCTGCTGTCAAAGCCTCTCCTGTCATGGCTAATTGAGCAGCACGCGTCACACCAATACTTCGGCTCAATAGATGAATCCCACCTGCATCTGGAGCCAAACCAACGCCAACAAAGGCTTGGATAAACTTAGCCTTATCCGTTGCCAGACAGAAATCTGCAGCAACAGCCATATTCGCTGCGGCACCTGCAACAGCTCCATCAACCTCCATCAAGACAGGTTTGGCTATTTGCTTGATTTTATAAGAAATAGCATTGACCAACTCTGCGATTTTCGTCAATGATGGAATATCATCCTCATCTACTGCCCGCTTCATCTCTACCAAATCTCCCCCAACTGAGAAAACTTTTCCATTAGCATTAATCAAGATAAAATGCACAACCGGATCCTCCTCTGCCAGAGTCAGCGCTTCTAAAATCTCCTCACACATAGGAATATGAAAACCATTCGCGACCTCAGGACGATTCAAGGTAAGGATTGCCAAATCCTCTTCAATCTGATAAATAATGTGTTCCATCAGGGCTCCTTTTATTTTATAAGTCTTTTAAATTGTTTCGTTATCAAAGTATAGCTTTTTTAAAACTCGAAAGCAATAAAAAATCGACTAAAAGTGTCTCAGCCGATTGGAAAGGCTCGCTTTATCCTAGAAAGCATCTTATTTTCTTCATTGAAAAAAGGCTTTCTTTCTGCTATAATCGTATAAAATACTTACTTTAGGAGTTCTTATGAAAGTTGTTAAATTTGGAGGTAGCTCTCTTGCCTCTGCTAGTCAATTAGAAAAAGTTTTAAACATCGTCAAAAGCGATTCAGAGCGTCGTTTTGTCGTCGTTTCTGCGCCTGGTAAACGCAATGCTGAAGATACTAAGGTTACGGATGCTTTAATTAAATACTATCGCGACTATGTTGCTGGTAACGATATTAGCAAGAGCCAAAACTGGATTATCGACCGCTATGCTGCTATGGTTAGTGAACTAGGTCTTAAACCAGCTGTGCTAGAAAAAATTTCAAAAAGCATTCGCGCCTTAGCCACTCTTCCTATTGAAGAAAATGAATTTCTCTACGATACTTTCCTAGCAGCCGGTGAAAATAACAATGCTAAATTGATTGCTGCCTACTTTAACCAAAATGGGATTGATGCACGCTATGTTCATCCTCGAGAAGCTGGTATTGTGGTCACAAGTGAGCCTGGTCACGCTCGCATCATTCCATCAAGTTATGACAAGATTGAAGAATTGACAAATGCAAATGAAGTACTTGTCATTCCTGGTTTCTTTGGAGTTACCAAGGAAAATCAGATCTGTACCTTCTCACGTGGAGGATCAGACATTACAGGTTCTATCATTGCTGCAGGTGTTAAGGCCGACCTCTATGAAAACTTTACGGACGTTGATGGTATCTTTGCAGCCCACCCAGGAATTATTCACCAACCACACTCGATTCCTGAGTTAACCTACCGTGAAATGCGTGAGTTGGCCTATGCAGGATTCTCAGTCCTTCATGACGAAGCACTTCTTCCTGCCTACCGTGGAAAAATCCCTCTCGTTATCAAGAATACCAACAACCCTGACCATCCAGGTACTCGTATCGTTCTAAAACACAGTAGTGATGAATTTCCAGTAGTAGGAATTGCTGGTGACTCAGGCTTTGTCAGTATTAATATGTCGAAATACCTCATGAACCGTGAGGTTGGATTTGGACGCAAGGTTCTTCAAATCCTTGAAGATCTTAACATCGGTTGGGAACATATGCCAACAGGTATCGACGATCTTTCAATCATCCTCCGTTCTCGTGAACTAACTCCTATCAAGGAAGAAGAAATCCTTCGTCAGTTGGTTCAAAAGGCTGAAGTAGACCATGCAGAAATCGAACACGACCTTTCTATCATTATGATTGTTGGAGAAAAAATGAAGAGCCATATCGGAGTAACTGCTACTGCAACACGTGCTCTATCTGAAAATAAGATCAACATCCAGATGATGTCTCAAGGTTCTAGTGAAGTATCTATTATGTTTGTTGTCCATAAGGACCAAGAGAAAGCAGCTATTAAAGCCCTCTACAATGCCTTTTTCGGTGAAAGTAAGGAAGACTAAGCATGGCCCAATCACTTAACAAAACAGTGCTCCTCAATACGACAGGCACCTCCTACCTCTCTATAGCTGGGAAAGTTGGGAAATTTCTTGTCGGAGATCAGGCTTTGGAATTTTACCCAGATGTCAATGTTGAACAATTTATCCAGATTCCTTGGAGCCATATCAACCAAATTGGAGCTAATGTTACTGGTCGCAAAATCAGTCGCCACTTCGAAGTCTTTACAGACAAAGGAAAATTCCTCTTTGCTTCAAAAGACTCAGGTGCCATTCTTAAAATTGCTCGTGAAAAACTAGGCAATGACAAGGTCGTCAAACTTCCGACTCTGATTCAGACCATTGGTCAAAAATTTAAAAATCTATTTGCAAAAAAGTAGAAACTTTAGTATAATCATAGCAACGGATAAGTAGGTTATCTTCTTCTTTCAGAAAGTCTGCGGGTGCTGCGAGCAGATAGGAGGGATAGGTGAAATTCTACCGTTGGTAACAATTGCATACACAATCAAGTGCACACCTGTGAAGTTGGATGGAACCGTGGCCCTGCCACTCCAACGCTTTATCAGGTGTGCTTTTTTCACAAAGGAGTTCTTATGTTAGATATCAAACGTATTCGTACAGACTTTGATGCTGTCGCAGAAAAATTGGCTACACGTGGTGTAGATGCTGCTGTCTTGAATGAAATGAAAGAAATCGATGCTAAACGTCGTGATATTTTGGTCAAGGTTGAAACTCTCAAGGCTGAACGTAACACAGTTTCTGCTGAGATTGCCCAAGCTAAGCGCAACAAGGAAAATGCAGATGACAAGATTGCTGCCATGCAAAATCTATCTGCTGAAGTCAAAGCCTTGGATGCTGAATTGGCAGAAATCGATGCTAAATTGACAGAATTTACCACTACTCTTCCAAATATACCAGCTGACAGCGTTCCTGTTGGGGCTGACGAAGACGATAATGTGGAAGTTCGCCGTTGGGGGACTCCACGCGAGTTTGACTTCGAACCAAAAGCTCACTGGGATCTTGGTGAAGATCTTGGTATCCTTGACTGGGAACGCGGTGGTAAGGTAACAGGCGCTCGTTTCCTCTTCTATAAAGGTCTCGGTGCTCGTTTGGAGCGTGCTATCTATAACTTTATGTTGGATGAACATGGAAAAGAAGGCTATACGGAAGTCATCACACCTTACATGGTTAACCATGATTCTATGTTTGGGACTGGTCAATATCCAAAATTCAAGGAAGATACTTTTGAATTGAGCGACAGCAATTATGTCCTTATTCCTACAGCTGAAGTTCCTCTGACAAACTACTACCGTGATGAAATCCTTGACGGTAAAGATCTGCCAATCTACTTCACTGCTATGAGTCCATCATTCCGTTCTGAGGCTGGTTCTGCTGGTCGAGATACTCGTGGCTTGATTCGTTTGCACCAATTCCACAAGGTTGAAATGGTTAAATTTGCCAAACCAGAAGAATCTTACGAAGAATTGGAAAAAATGACAGCCAACGCTGAAAACATTCTTCAAAAACTTAACCTTCCATACCGTGTCGTTGCTCTCTCTACTGGAGATATGGGCTTCTCAGCTGCTAAAACTTACGACTTGGAAGTGTGGATTCCAGCCCAAAATACTTACCGTGAAATCTCAAGCTGTTCAAACACAGAAGATTTCCAAGCCCGTCGTGCCCAAATCCGTTACCGTGATGAAGCAGATGGCAAGGTGAAATTGCTCCATACCTTGAACGGTTCTGGACTTGCAGTTGGACGTACAGTGGCTGCTATTCTTGAAAACTACCAAAATGCAGATGGTTCTGTGACCATCCCAGAAGCACTTCGTCCATACATGGGTGGAGCTGAAGTTATCAAACCATAAAAAATAAGGTTTAGCTATTTCTAGCTAGACCTTTTTTCGTAACCAATTCAGATAAGCGCCTAATACAAAGAATAAAATCATTAAGCAAATAGCAGTTTCAGCCAGTACCAAATGATTCAAAAATGGAAGTTTCAAGATTCCCTGAGCCATCTTGAGCGAAGTAGCTGTGATAATGGTCGGGAAGGTGAGGGCTGAGAAGGCTGGTTGAAAACCTTGTTTTAAAATATTGGGCAGGCGAGTTAAAACAAAGAAAAAGAAGAATTGGGAAGCCAAGATCATGACGATTAAGACCCAAGTCGGTAGGCTGACTCCTCCAACTCGAACTAGGGAAGCCAAGAGTAGAGAGAAAGGAGCACAGTAGATTCCTTCTTGCCCAAGCAAGGCTAGTGGGAGCGGATGTTTCTTTAAATCACTATAAATAAGGGGATAGAGATAGAAGGTTAGGAGAAAACCAAAACTCAAGGTCGCATAGGCAATCTCGATAATGCCTACCAGAGGGTAGGTTAAGGCAGCCACTGCTATCCCCACATAAAGTACCGTCCAGCTTGGAGTAGCATTGACTCTCTTGCCTGGATAGGCAAATTTGATGGTAAAACCAGCAATTAAGGCCACATCCAAGAGAAATGAAAACCACCAGAGTCCTTGCGCAACCAAAGGAAGATGAGGGAAGACGCGAAAGACATAAGTCGATAAAATCATCCCAGCCATGGGAAAGGTCGCCATTCCTGACAAAAGAGGAGACTTGGTCAATTCTTGCTTGGTTTCCTTCCAATTAAAGAGATGCAAAATCAGAAAGTAAATCCACAAAATCAAAGCTGTCAGACTAAATAGATGGGATAGAACCGGCAACGTATCTAAAATAAGATTCCCAGCTCCTGCTAAACCTAGCAAACAACCAGAAAATACCAAGGGGAGTTTTTTCATCCTAACCTCCAATAATCATGTTAGTTTCAGTATAGCATAAAAGCGCTTAAATGAGGGGATAAAAAACGAAGTCCGTTGATTTTACTCAGATATGAATTAAGCATAAGGTTGCAATTCTGGATTAATTGGTGTATTGGCTAGGTTGTTGGCATAGTTACAGAGGCTTGCTAGACTGACACCAAGAACCACATCCAAGGCATTTTGTTGGCTATAACCAGCTTCTAGAAACTCAGTCAAGGCTTCATCTCCTACACGACCCTTGGTATTGATAACTGCCAAGGTAAACTTAGCTAGGGTGTCTAATTTAGGATCTGTTTCAATTGGAGTACGATTGCGAAGGGCTTGAAGCAGATCATCATTCATCTGGATTTGTTTGATGGAAAAGGCGGTGTGACCTGCGACGCAGAAGGCACAACCATTGGTCACGGCTGCCGTGATCTGTACTACTTCGCGCTCAACAGGTGTCAGGCTGTTGCGACGATTGATGGCTCCGACAGTTCTGTATGCTTCTAAAGCAGTGGGTGCATTAGCCAAGAGACCGATTAGATTGGGAATATAGCCATTGTTATCTTTTTCTACTGTTTCAAGAACCTCTTTCACCTCTGCTGGTGCTGATTCTACTGTATGGATGGTAAATGTTGTCATCATAAAACCTCTTTTCGTTTTGTTGAAACCTAGTCTATCACAGATTCTATACCGTGTATAATATATATTTTAAATTACACTGATAAAAATTTTTTATGAAAGCAAAAAATCACACGCGATGTGTGATTCCATTATTTGTCAAAATACTTTTTAGTCTCAGCAATAACAACTGGTGATAAAACTAAGAGGGCAATCAAGTTTGGCAGAGCCATCAAGGCGTTGACAATATCTGCGATAATCCAAACCATATCCAACTCGATAAATCCTCCCAACAAGACCATGAGTACAAAGACCACACGGTAGAGCCAGATAAAACGAACTCCAAAGAGAAACTCGAAACAGCGTTCTCCATAGTAGTTCCAACCTAAAATCGTTGTAAAGGCAAAGAGTACAAGGAAGATGGTCAAGAGGGCAGGCCCAAAGTGTGAAAAGACTGTTGAGAAGGCTGACTGAGTCAAGGCAACTCCATTCAAATCACCACTCCAAACACCAGTTACCAAGATGGTCAAACCAGTCAACGTACAGATAATGAGGGTGTCAATAAAGGTTCCTGTCATGGAAATTAAACCTTGCTCTACTGGTTCATTTGTCTTAGCCGCAGCCGCTGCAATGGGAGCAGAACCCAGACCAGATTCATTTGAAAAGACACCACGCGCAACGCCATTTTGGATAGCCATCCGAATGCTAGCACCAGCAAATCCACCTATCGCAGCAACAGGACTAAATGCTGATGTCAAGATTAAAGCGATTGTGGCAGGAATTTTTCCAATATTAAAGAAAATTACTGTAAGAGTTCCCAAAATATAAATGATAGCCATAAAAGGAACCACAGTAGTTGAAACCTTTGAAATGGACTTGAGTCCGCCAAAGACAGCAATCGCTACAAAGACAGACAACACAAGAGCCGTGATAGCTGGCGAAATAGTCGTTGTATTCTGGATAGATTCAGTAATCGAGTTAACTTGAGTGAAGGTTCCGATTCCCAATAAAGCTACTAGCACACCTGCCAGGGCAAAGAAGATAGCAAGGGGACGCCACTTTTCTCCCATCCCTAGAAGAATATAGTGCATAGGACCTCCCGCTACTGCACCATGATCATCCTTGGTACGGTATTTGATAGCTAGTAGTCCTTCCGCATACTTGGTAGCCATCCCAAAGAAAGCAGCCATCCACATCCAAAAGAGGGCTCCTGGGCCACCGACCTTGATAGCCGTCGCGACTCCGATAATATTTCCCGTACCAACTGTAGCTGCGAGGGCTGTACACAAGGCCGCAAAACTGGACACATCGCCATGCCCCTTGTCCTTAGTAAAAATAAGCTGGAAGGCCTTGGGCAGACGCAAAACCTGCAAGAGTCCTAGACTAGCAGTTAGGTAAATACCTGTTCCGACCAATAAAATCAAAAGGGGTGGGCCCCAAGCAAAAGCATCGATTGATTTAAGCAATTCTAACATTTCCTTCTCCTATCTTTTCAACCCCAAAAGAAAGAGCACATGCAAGATACATGTACTCTGGAATGCTTAGATAAATGCTAAAAAGCGGTCTATCCTAGCTCTGTCCTTTTACCTGAGAGTTTGAGCAGTTGCCTGCCTTGCCCCTTCGGTGCCTTTACGGTCTCTCCAGAGTTCCGTCCATTTACAGTCATGGAAAATCAAACGATTCCCCACTTCTATTAAACTTCATTCGGTGTTGGTATTTAATTGATTCTTATTTTACAAAAAATGTTGGCTTTTGTCAATGTGTTTATTAGTAAAAATTAGTTCAACAGTTTTTACTTTATGAATTCCGAAATATTTCTTATCCTTTAAATGTCACAATAGTTGCGCCACTGCCTCCAGCATTTTGTGGGGCATAGCCAAAACTCTTGACATGCTTGTTTCTTTGCAAGTATTTGGTGACACCTTCACGGATGACACCTGTTCCGATACCATGGATGATATCAACTTGAGCCATATTATTAAGCAAGGCTTGGTCTATAAAGCCATCTAGCTCATTCATGGCCTCTTCATAGCGTTTGCCTCGAAGGTCCAGTCTGGCTTGAGGTCCTCGCCCAGATGTCCGTTTCACCACATTGACTTGTTTCTTCTTGACTGCTTTTTCTTGCTGGGCTTGAACGAGGTCAAATTCTTTCTCTTCCAAAGTCATCTTAATCAAACCGACTTGGGCTTCCCACCGGCCATCCTTGAGTTGACTGGTCAAGGTACCACGCTGTCCATAACTGAGAACTACGATATCATCTCCCACCTTTGGAGCTCGTTTTTTCTTGGCCTTTTGAAGGACCTTGTTTTTAGACAAATCTACTTTTTCAGGAGCCAATTTTTTCAACTTGGCCTTGGCTTCAATGATTTCGTGGGGCTTGAGTTGAGATTTACTATGAAGATTTTTGAGAATCTGATCACTTTCACTGAGGGCCATGTCCACAATCTCAGCAGCTTGTTCACGCGCCTTATTAAGTTCGGTTTCCTTTTCACGATTGAGTTCATTGTAGAGTTTTTTGAGAGCACGGTTCATCTTGAGATTTTCTTGCTCCACCTCACGGATATTATCCAAACGTTTACGGCTTTCCAGCGTCTGCTCTTCTAGTTGCTCAATAATCCGATTGACATCATTGTCCTGATTGACCTGCTGGCTGGCATCCCCTACGATAACTTCAGATAGGCCTAAACGTTTGGCAATCTCAAAGGCATTGCTTCGGCCAGGAACGCCCTGCATAAAGCGATAGGTCGGGCGAAGAGTTGCAGTATCAAACTCCATGCTGGCATTTTGCACAAAGGCTGTCTCAATACCGTAGGCCTTGAGTTCTGGATAGTGGGTCGTCGCCATAGTCTTGACTTGACGCAGGCGAAGATCCTCCAGAATAGCCATGGCAAGAGCGGCTCCCTCTTGGGGATCAGTACCAGCCCCCAACTCATCCAAGAGCAAGAGCGAATGCTGGTTGACCTTGCCAAGAATGTCCACAATATTAGTCATGTGGCTAGAGAAGGTAGACAAGCTCTGCTCAATAGATTGCTCATCCCCAATATCAGCAAAGATTTCTTCAAAAATACCCACACGGCTTCCCTCGTCTGCCAAAATCGGCAAACCAGACTGGGCCATAACCTGCGTCAAGCCCAGAGTTTTAAGCATGATGGTCTTCCCACCTGTATTGGGACCTGTAATGACAATGGCTGTTAAATCTTGTCCAAAATGGACATCATTTGCGACGGCATTTTTAACTAAAGGATGGCAAACATGGAGCAGTTGAATCTCTTGATTTTCTGATAGCTGGGGAACGACTGCTTGCCTTTCTTGGATAAAGCGGACCTTGGCACGAATCAAGTCCAGATGGCCGATAATCCAAGCATCATTGGCAATCTCAGCCGCATGAGGGCGGATACGCTCAGAAATTTCTTGGAGAATGCGAAGCATTTCATAGCGCTCATCTGCTCGCAGACTAGCAATTTCTTCGCTCAGTTTGACTACCTCACGGGGTTCTATATAGACGGTATTTCCACTAGCAGAAATATCATGAACGACACCTGCAATCTTATTGCGGTAGGTGTTTTTGACTGGTAAAACCTGACGACCATTTCTGCTGGCAACGATTCCTTCCGTCAACATCTGCGCTTTTTGCTTAAGCAAATCTTGCAAGACATCACGGACCTGACTCTCGCTATCATGGATTTTTCTACGGATGCGCGCCAATTCTTCACTGGCAAAATTTTCAATGAAACCTGCATCATTAAAGGCTTGGAGATTTCCTTGTAATTGCGGAAAATCGTATAATTTCTCAAACCAGAGGGCTAATTCTGTCAAGCTGACATTTTCCAGATTAGCATAAAAACTTTGTAGCTCTCGGCTAGACAGAAGTACACGCTTCAAGAGTAGAAACTCCTCAATATTGAGGTCTGCGCCCATCTCCAATCGCTTGCAGACTCCTGCAATTTCCTTAGTTGCGAGAATGGTAAAATGCGGTTGCTCGACGAAAAGAGCCTGCATTTCCTTCATCTCAGCAAAAGCCTGTTTGATTTTATCCGCTTTGGCAGTTGGAGCCAGCTGTCTCAATTGCTCCAAGCCCTGCTCGGTCAACAAATGGGGTTCAAACAAAACCTTGACCTTATTGAACTCTAATGTTTCTAATATTTTCTTATTCATCGTTATTTCCTTGTCTTTGAATGTCTAGGTGTGATGGCTTTTTACATTCTGATAGATTCGAGTCAATCTGTAAACAAAGGGCTAGGAAAACTCCTGCCCTTTTTATCCGATTAAATTTGTCACCCAGATTTGTTTGAGCCAACTGGTTGTTACTGGTATGCTCTGGATGATGTGTTTTGCGACGATACTCTTTTCAAGAGGATTTTGTATAGCTGCCATGGGGATGGTTGCCAAGATTGTCAAGGCCATCTGCAAGACAAACAAGGTCACCAACATGGACAAGATACCTGCTGAAACTTGGAACAACTTACCACCCAGTTTTTTACTAGGAATCAAGTGTAAGAGGAGACCAAGCAAACGACCGATGCTATAGACAATCCCAAATACCAACAAGTAGCCGATACCTGCGTAAAAGACCTTATCCAACTGAAAGAGTTGATCTGATGGGAAAAAGAAAGTCCCCTGACCTTCCTGCGGATTTGCATAAGGGAGTAATAAATGGAATTGTTCTCCAAGCCCCTTGTAAAACTGGCCAGCCACAAAAGCCGATGCCAGGGCTGAAATCAGGTAATAAACCTGTAAGAGCAGGCCTCTCCGATAGCCGATATAAAATCCCCAAGCCAAGACCAATAGAAGAAGGAGTGAAATCATAAGGAATCCTCAATCTTGCTCTGTTCTTGCTTGCAAGTCACAAGCTTGTGGCGCAGTTCTTCTAATTCTTGCTCCTTATCATCAAATTCAATCTCACGGCTGAGTTGAGTTGACAAACAGTTGACTGCCAACAAAAGAGCGATCGTTTCATCGTCTGCACTAGGCATTTGTTCTTTAATTGCTTTGTATTTTTCTGTCGCAACCTTGGCAATTTCCTCCATAAAGAGATTGTCATGTTCGCTTGTCAAGGTTAATGATTTTTTCCCGAATGTAAATTTGAATCGATTTAGATTTGCCATAAAATTCACCTCACGATATTATACCAAAATTCGCTAATTTTGTCAGTTTTTACAAATTTGCCTGCTTTTGTGGTACAATAGAAACTATGGCAAGTATAACACTCACACCAAGTGAAAAGGAGATCCAGGCTTTTCTTAAACACTATCAAACCAGTCTGGCTCCCAGTAAGAATCCCTATATCCGCTACTTTTTGAGACTACCTCAAGCAACGGTTTCTATCTATACTTCTGGAAAGGTCTTGCTTCAGGGTGAAGGAGCTGAGAAATATGCTAGTTTCTTTGGCTATCGAGTTGTAGAGGGAACCCGCGGACAAAATTTCCCTTTGATTGGGACGGATGAGGTGGGAAATGGTTCCTACTTTGGTGGACTTGCAGTTGTGGCTTCCTTTGTCACACCCGACCAGCATGATTTCTTACGAAAACTCGGTGTGGGAGATTCTAAGACTCTGACCGACCAAAAGATCCGTCAGATTGCCCCTATCCTCAAGGAAAAAATCCAGCACCAAGCACTGCTTCTCTCACCCAGCAAGTACAACGAGGTCATCGGAGACCGCTACAACGCTGTTTCTGTTAAGGTAGCCCTCCATAATCAGGCTATCTATCTCCTTCTTCAAAAAGGCATTCAGCCTGAGAAAATTGTGATTGATGCCTTTACCAGTGCTAAAAATTATGACAAGTACTTGGCACAAGAGGCCAATCGTTTCAGCAATCCTATCAGCTTGGAAGAAAAGGCTGAGGGCAAATACTTGGCTGTCGCAGTTTCTTCTGTCATTGCGCGTGATCTCTTTCTGGAAAATCTTGAAAATCTGGGACGAGAACTGGGCTATCAACTTCCAAGCGGAGCTGGAACGGCTTCTGACAAGGTGGCTAGCCAGATTTTACAAGCCTATGGTATGCAGGGACTCAATTTCTGCGCCAAATTGCACTTTAAAAATACTGAAAAAGCGAAAAAACGCTTAGAAAGGTAAGTTATGAATTCATTTAAAAATTTCCTAAAAGAGTGGGGATTGTTCCTCCTGATTCTGTCATTACTAGCTTTAAGTCGTATCTTTTTTTGGAGTAATGTCCGCGTAGAAGGGCATTCCATGGATCCTACCCTAGCGGATGGCGAAATTCTCTTTGTTGTCAAACACCTCCCTATTGACCGTTTTGATATCGTGGTGGCTCATGAGGAAGACGGTAATAAGGACATTGTCAAACGTGTCATCGGAATGCCTGGCGATACCATCCGTTACGAAAATGATAAACTTTACATCAATGACAAAGAGACAGATGAGCCTTACCTAGCTGACTACATCAAACGTTTCAAGGATGATAAACTCCAAAGCACCTACTCAGGCAAGGGCTTTGAAGGAAATAAAGGAACTTTCTTTAGAAGTATCGCTCAAAAAGCTCAAGCCTTCACAGTTGATGTCAACTACAATACCAACTTTAGCTTTACTGTCCCAGAAGGTGAATACCTTCTCCTTGGAGACGACCGCTTGGTTTCGAGCGACAGCCGCCACGTAGGTACCTTCAAAGCAAAAGATATCACAGGGGAAGCTAAATTCCGCTTCTGGCCAATCACCCGTATCGGAACATTTTAAGAGACCTAAGAGGCCGAGAAGCAACAATCTCAGCCTCTTCTTCTATCGTAAGAAGTGATCGTTTATTGACTAGTACTCAATGAAAATCAAAGAGCAAACTAGGAAGCTAGCCGCAGGTTGCTCAAAACAGTGTTTTGAGGTTGCAGATAGAACTGACGCGGTTTTAAGAGATTTTCATTGAGTATAAAATAGATACAAAGTTAACTCTCACCTATTCATGCAAAGGAATTTTATGGAAGTTTATTTTTCAGGAACCATTGAACGGATTATTTTTGAAAATCCCAGCAATTTTTATCGCATCCTCCTCCTAGAAATCGAAGATACGGACGCAGAAGATTTTGATGATTTTGAAATTATTGTCACCGGTACCATGGCTGATGTGATTGAGGGAGAAGACTATACTTTTTGGGGACAAATTGTCCAGCACTCCAAGTACGGGGAACAACTGCAAATCAGTCGTTATGAACGCGCAAAACCAACTAGCAAGGGCTTGGTCAAATACTTTTCAAGTAGCCATTTCAAGGGAATTGGTCTCAAGACAGCTCAGAAAATTGTGGATACCTATGGTGACAATACCATTGACGAAATTTTGCAACACCCAGAAAAGCTAGAAGGCATCTCAGGACTCTCTGCCAAAAATCGCGAGGCTTTCGTCTCCACTCTCCGTCTCAACTACGGAACCGAGATGGTTTTGGCCAAACTTGCCAACTACGGTATTCCCAATAAATTAGCCTTCCAGATTCAAGACTTTTACAAGGAAGAAACCCTTGATGTGGTTGAAAATTATCCCTACCAACTGGTTGAGGATATTAAGGGTTTGGGATTTACCATTGCTGACCAATTAGCGGAAGAACTAGGCATCGAAAGTCAGGCTCCTGAACGCTTCCGCGCCGGTCTAGTTCACAGTCTTTTCCAGGCCTGTATGGAAACAGGGGACACCTATGTTGAAGCACGGGATTTGCTAGAACAAACCCTTACTCTCCTTGAATCTTCTCGTCCCGTGGAACTGGACCCCAGCCAAGTGGCCCAAGAGCTCTCCTACCTCATCGAAGAAGACAAGGTTCAGCAGATTGATACAAAAATCTTTGATAATAGTCTCTTTTTCGCTGAGGAAGGCATCCGCAGTCACTTGGTTCGTATCCTTGAAAAAAGAAAACAGAAGAGTCATGATTTAGAAACCATTCAAAAACATATCGCTACTGTCGAAGAAGATCTGGAGATTGAGTATGATAACATTCAAAAACAAGCTATCTGTGATGCTATCCAGAATAAGGTCTTTATCCTGACAGGTGGACCTGGTACTGGTAAGACGACTGTTATCAATGGGATCATCGCTGTTTATGCCCTTTTAGAAGGACTTGACCTCAGGAAAAAAAGCAATCTGCCTATTCTTCTTGCTGCTCCAACCGGACGAGCCGCTCGACGCATGAATGAATTAACAGGCTTGCCAAGCGCGACCATACACCGCCACTTGGGAATGACAGGCGACGATGATACCAGTCATTTGGAAGATTATCTGGATGCCGACTTTATTATCGTAGATGAATTCTCCATGGTGGATACTTGGCTGGCCAATCAACTCTTCTCCAACATCTCTTCTAACAGCAAAATCCTCATCGTAGGTGACAGCGACCAGTTGCCTTCTGTCAGTCCTGGACAGGTTCTAGCGGATCTGCTTCATATTCCTTTGATTCCTCAGACTCGCTTGGAAAAAATTTACCGGCAAAGCGAAGAATCAACCATCGTCACCCTAGTTAGTCAGATTCGACAGGGCATCTTGCCAGCTGATTTCACCCAGAAAAAAGCTGACCGTTCCTACTTTGAAATTGCTAGTGGCCATATTCCTGCCACCATTGAAAAGATCTTAGGTGCCGCCCTCAGAAGTGGTATCCCTGCCCGTGATATCCAAGTTCTGGCTCCCATGTACCGAGGGACGGCAGGGATTGATGCTATCAATCAGCTCATGCAAGACCTGCTCAATCCACCACAAAAAGACCAACTCAGTTTTGAAGCTCCCCAGTGCCACTATCGTAAGGGAGACAAGGTCATTCATTTGGTTAACGATGCTGAAATCAATGTCTTTAATGGAGATTTGGGAGCTATCACAGACCTGATTCCTGGTAAATACACAGAATCGAAGCAAGATGAGATTGTCATTGATTTTGATGGCAACGAGGTCTCTTACCCACGGAACGAATGGTACAAGATTCGCTTGGCCTATGCCATGAGTATCCATAAATCACAGGGAAGTGAGTTTCCTGTTGTTATCCTACCTATCACTAGTGCTAGTAGGCGTATGCTGGAGCGCAATCTCATCTATACAGCCATTACACGCGCCAAAAGCAAGCTTATCTTACTAGGTGAATTACAGGCCTTCGACTATGCTACCCAGCACATCGGAACTGCCCGAAAAACCTATCTGATTGAACGCTTCAGCGATTTAATTGAAAATGTTGAAGAAAAGCAACCAGCTGTCTCTGAAACTACCACATCAAGTGACTCTAAACAATCCTACATCCTAACCGAAGAAAACTGGGACAGCATTCCCGCCATGATTGGGATTACAGACACAGACCTCAAAGAGATTTTTAGAAAATAGTGCATAAGAAAACCCACCTAATCAGGTGGGATTTTTGTTTATTAAGATTATTTAACTGTTGCTGTGCTTGTAATCAATTCAACAGCTTTTTTGATTGTGATATCGTGTTTCAACATATCAGCTGAAAGCAAGCTTTGTACTTGTGCAACTTCCATGTTGTAGTCTGTTGCCAATTGCTCAACTTCTTTTTGGATTTCTTCTTCTGAAGCATCAAATCCTTCAGCTTTGGCAACTGCTTCGATAACAAGGTTAGTCTTAGTACGTGACTCAGCTTCTGCTTGGTATTGGTTGTGAAGGTCTTCTTGAGTAGTTCCAGTGATTTGGAAGTACATGTCAGGGTTGATACCTTGACGTTGCAAGTTTCCAAGGAATTCGTTTACTGAGCGATGAACTTCTTCGTGAATCATTTCTTCTGGAAGTTCTACGATTTCAGCGTTTTCTACAGCTTTATCAATTGCTGCACCTTCAACGGCATCTTTGTAAGCTTCTTCTTTAGCTGCAGCCAATTCTTTGCGGTATTTTTCTTTCAATTCAGCAAGTGTTTCAACTTCTTCATCGATGTCTTTTGCAAGCTCATCGTCAAGAGCTGGAACTTCTTTAGCTTTTACTTCGTGGATAGTTGTCACGAATTTAGCTTCTTTACCTGCAAGGTCTTCTGCTTGGTAGTCTTCTGGGAATGTTACGATAACATCAACAGTTTCACCAGCTGAGTGACCTACCAATTGGTCTTCGAAACCAGGGATGAATTGACCTGAACCAAGTCCAAGTGAGAAGTTTTCACCTTTTCCGCCGTCAAATTCAACACCGTCGATAGAACCAACGAAGTCGATGACAACAGTATCGCCGTTTTCAGCAGCAGCTTCCTTGATAACCAATTCAGCCAAGTTGTTGCGTTCGCGTTCGATACGCTCTTCAACGTCAGCGTCAGTTACTTCTTTTTCTACATCTACTGATACTTCAAGGTTTTTGTAGTCACCCAATTTAACTTCAGGTTTTGTCACGACTTCAGCTGTGATAACCCAGTCTTGACCTTTTTCCATTGAAGTTACATCAATTTTTGGTTGAGCAACGACTTCAAGACCAGCTTCTTTTACAGCTGCTTCATAAGCGTTTGGCAAAAGAGCGTTCATAACGTCTTGGTAAAGTGACTCTTCACCAAATTTTTTGTCGAAGATAGGACGTGGAAGGTGACCTTTACGGAAACCTGGAACATTAAGAGATTTCTTCACTGAGTTGAAGACACGGTCCAATTCTGGTTTGATTTGGTCTTGAGAGATAGTAAAAGTCAAGACACCACGGTTTGTTTCTTTGTTTTCAAATGATACAGACATTCTGTCATTTCTCCTTAAAATTTTTTAAATACAGTCTATTATAACATAAATGGGCGACTTTTTTCAAGTAATGAATGCGCTTTTCAAGCATGCTAGAGGTACTTGCTTGCTTCTTTGATACTAAGTTCAGCCATTCTTTCCTTGTTTTTCTCAATGAAGCCTGCTACCCAAGTTGGATTGGTTTTGGAGTAGTCTCTTAGAGCCCAGCCAATGGCTTTATTGAGAAAGAATTCTGTTTGGTTCAAATTATGAAGCAGAATCTTTTCCATTAATTGAACATTGGTCTTCTCTTTTCTTAACAACTGGTGGTCAATAGCGACCCGTCTCAGCCAGATATTATCTGATAGGCTCCATTTTAAGATTATTTCTTCTAGTTCAGGGTGGTCATACACCAAACTCCCTACTACTCGATCTAGGATATCCACCGTATCCCACCAAGACTTGGTAACAACCAACTGCTCTAGCTTAGGCAAATCGCTGTCCTTTAGATAAGACTGCATAGCTTTCAAATAATTGGCCGCCACATACTGGTATTCTCTAAACTCTTTTTCCCAGCAAGTATCTACAAAATTCCAGTCGATAATCTTTGTTTTTTTCGCTTTTGGAAAGTATTTTTTATAGAGTGCATTTCTTTCAGGAGCCGCAATACCTAGGAAGAAAAATTGATGGCGCATATAGGATTCCATGGGCCCTGCCTTTTTTGAATTTTTTGCTGCTTCTAGCTCAACAAGTA
>JAWHFN010000014.1:0-19884 GCA_032565555.1 Streptococcus mitis
CCTTGAGTCTGCTAGTCAGAAACTAGCTGAAACTCTAGCTCAGGTAAGTTTTTCAGATTTTACTTGTCCCCTAGTCGGCAATACAGAAGCTGCAGTTATGCAAAAAGGAGACATTGCTCAACTCTTGACGCGTCAGGTCAAGGAGCCAGTTCGTTTCTACGAAAGTATGGCAGTTATGCAAGAAGCAGGCGTAACCAACTTTATCGAGATTGGACCGGGGAAAGTTTTGTCAGGCTTTGTCAAAAAAATTGATAAAACGGCTAAACTAGCCAATGTTGAAGATCAGGCTAGCTTGGAAGATTTGCTAGAAAACAAGTAATCCCTTCTCCCATAAATACAAGAGAAAACAGGAGAAAAGAATGCAACTAAAAAATAAAAATATCTTTATTACAGGTTCGAGTCGTGGAATTGGTCTTGCCATTGCCCACAAGTTCGCTCAAGCAGGAGCCAATATCGTATTAAATAGTCGTGGGGCGATCTCAGAAGAATTGCTCGCTGAGTTTTCAAACTATGGTGTAAAGGTGGTTCCCATTTCAGGAGATGTATCAGATTTTGCAGACGCTAAGCGTATGGTTGATCAAGCTATTGCAGAGTTGGGTTCAGTAGATGTTTTGGTCAACAATGCAGGGATTACCCAAGATACCCTTATGCACAAGATGACAGAAGCAGATTTTGAAAAAGTTCTCAAGGTTAACTTGACCGGTGCCTTTAACATGACACAATCAGTCTTGAAACCGATGATGAAAGCCAGAGAAGGTGCTATCATTAATATGTCTAGTGTTGTTGGTTTGATGGGAAATATCGGTCAAGCTAACTATGCAGCTTCTAAGGCTGGTTTGATTGGTTTTACCAAGTCTGTGGCGCGTGAAGTGGCCAATCGCAATATCAGAGTTAATGCTATTGCACCTGGAATGATTGAGTCCGATATGACAGCAGTTCTATCGGACAAGGTAAAAGATGCTATGCTGGCGCAAATTCCTATGAAAGCATTTGGGCAGGCGGAGCAGGTTGCAGATTTGACAGTATTTTTAGCAGGCCAAGATTATCTAACTGGTCAAGTGGTTGCCATTGATGGTGGCTTAAGTATGTAGCAGAAGCTAGAGGTAAAAAAGATGAAACTAAATCGCGTAGTAGTAACAGGTTATGGAGTAACATCTCCAATCGGAAACACACCAGAAGAATTTTGGAATAGTTTGACAACTGGAAAAATCGGAATTGGTCCAATTACAAAATTTGATCATAGTGACTTTGATGTGCATAATGCGGCAGAAATCCAAGATTTTCCTTTTGATAAATACTTTGTTAAGAAAGATACCAATCGTTTTGACAACTACTCTTTGTATGCCTTGTACGCGGCTCAAGAAGCCGTTAATCATGCCAATTTAGATGTAGAGACTCTTGATAAAGATCGTTTTGGTGTTATCGTGGCCTCTGGTATTGGTGGAATCAAAGAAATTGAAGATCAAGTGCTTCGTCTCAACGAAAAAGGGCCAAAACGTGTGAAACCATTGACCCTTCCAAAAGCCTTGCCAAATATGGCTTCAGGAAATGTTGCTATGCGTTTTGGAGCAAACGGTGTTTGTAAATCTATAAATACTGCCTGCGCTTCATCAAATGATGCGATTGGGGATGCCTTCCGTTCCATTAAGTTTGGTTTCCAAGATGTTATGTTGGTAGGTGGTTCAGAAGCCTCTATCACACCTTTTGCTATCGCCGGTTTTCAAGCACTGACTGCTCTCTCAACTACAGAGGATCCAAGTCGTGCTTCTATTCCATTTGATAAGGATCGCAATGGGTTTGTCATGGGTGAAGGTTCTGGGATGTTGGTTCTTGAAAGTCTGGAACACGCTGAAAAACGTGGGGCTACTATCCTTGCTGAAGTGGTTGGTTACGGAAATACTTGTGATGCCTACCACATGACTTCACCACATCCAGAAGGTCAGGGAGCTATCAAGGCCATCAAACTAGCCTTGGAAGAAGCTGAGATTTCTCCAGAGCAAGTAGCCTATGTCAATGCTCACGGAACGTCAACTCCTGCTAATGAAAAAGGAGAAAGTGGTGCGATCGTGGCTGTTCTTGGTAAGGAAGTACCTGTATCATCAACCAAATCATTCACAGGACATTTGCTGGGTGCTGCAGGTGCAGTAGAAGCTATCGTAACAATCGAAGCCATGCGTCATAACTTTGTACCAATGACAGCTGGCACAAGCGAAGTATCAGAGTATATTGAAGCCAATGTCGTTTATGGACAAGGCTTGGAGCAAGAAATTCCATACGCTATTTCAAATACTTTTGGTTTTGGTGGCCACAATGCAGTTCTTGCTTTCAAACGTTGGGAGAATAAATAACTATGAATTTAAACGATATTAAAGACTTGATGGCCCAATTTGACCAGTCAAGTTTGAGAGAATTTTCTTATAAGAATGGGACGGATGAGTTGCAGTTTAGCAAGAATGAAGCGAGACTGGTGTCTGAAGTTGCTCCAGCGCCCGTTCTAGCAACACCAAGTCCAGTAGCTCCTACATCTGCTCCAGTAGAAACTGTAGTGGAAGAAACTTCGTCACCAGCAGAAGCAAGTGTGGCTGCTGAGGGAGATGTTGTAGAGAGCCCACTTGTTGGGGTGGCTTACTTGGCTGCTGGCCCAGATAAACCTGCCTTTGTAACAGTTGGTGATAGTGTTAAAAAAGGTCAAACATTGGTAATTATAGAAGCCATGAAAGTCATGAATGAAATTCCTGCACCTAAGGATGGTGTGGTAACGGAAATTCTCGTTTCTAACGAAGAAATGGTTGAGTTTGGTAAAGGATTGGTACGTATCAAATGATCGATATTCAAGGAATCAAAGAAGCTCTACCCCACCGTTATCCCATGCTCCTAGTAGATCGTGTCTTGGAAGTGAGCGAAGATACCATTGTTGCCATCAAAAATGTGACCATCAATGAGCCCTTCTTTAACGGTCATTTTCCTCAATACCCGGTCATGCCAGGTGTTCTGATTATGGAAGCTTTGGCGCAAACAGCTGGTGTCTTGGAGTTATCAAAACCTGAAAATAAAGGTAAACTAGTCTTTTACGCTGGTATGGACAAGGTTAAGTTCAAGAAGCAAGTTGTACCAGGTGACCAATTGGTTATGACAGCGACTTTTGTAAAACGTCGTGGGACCATTGCCGTGGTTGAAGCAAAGGCTGAAGTGGATGGCAAGCTTGCAGCTAGTGGTACTCTTACCTTTGCAATAGGGAACTAAGGAGGTTCTCCATGTTTCGAAAAATTTTAATTGCCAATCGTGGTGAAATTGCGGTTCGTATTATCCGTGCGGCGCGTGAATTGGGGATTGCGACGGTGGCGGTTTATTCAACTGCTGATAAGGAAGCCCTTCATACGCTTTTGGCAGATGAGGCTGTTTGTATCGGGCCTGGTAAGGCAACAGAGTCTTATCTCAATATCAATGCGGTTCTATCAGCTGCAGTCTTGACTGAGGCAGAAGCCATTCACCCCGGTTTTGGATTTCTCAGTGAAAATTCCAAATTTGCAACCATGTGTGAAGAGGTAGGGATTAAGTTTATCGGTCCATCTGGTCATGTCATGGATATGATGGGAGACAAAATCAATGCTCGTGCTCAGATGATTAAAGCTGGTGTTCCAGTCATTCCAGGTTCAGATGGAGAAGTGCATAACTCTGAGGAAGCTTTGATTGTTGCTGAAAAAATTGGCTACCCTGTTATGCTCAAGGCTTCAGCAGGTGGAGGTGGTAAAGGGATTCGTAAGGTTGAAAAACCAGAAGACCTCGTTTCAGCCTTTGAAACTGCCTCTAGTGAAGCTAAGGCTAATTATGGCAATGGTGCCATGTACATAGAACGAGTTATCTATCCAGCTCGTCACATCGAGGTTCAAATCCTAGGAGATGAGCATGGGAATGTGATTCATTTAGGTGAACGGGATTGTTCTCTTCAACGGAATAATCAAAAGGTTTTGGAAGAAAGTCCTTCGATTGCAATCGGAAAAACGTTGCGCAATGAAATCGGTGCTGCTGCTGTTCGAGCGGCAGAGTCTGTTGGTTATGAAAATGCAGGGACCATTGAGTTTCTTCTTGATGAAGCCAGTGGCAACTTCTATTTCATGGAAATGAATACTCGTGTACAAGTAGAACATCCAGTAACAGAGTTTGTTTCAGGCGTGGATATCGTTAAGGAACAGATTCGCATTGCAGCAGGTCAGCCCCTGTCTGTTAAGCAAGAAGATATTGTCCTACGCGGTCATGCTATTGAGTGTCGTATCAATGCAGAAAATCCAGCCTTCAACTTTGCTCCAAGTCCAGGTAAGATTACCAATCTCTATCTGCCAAGTGGGGGAGTTGGTTTGCGCGTGGATTCAGCAGTTTATCCAGGCTATACTATTCCGCCTTATTATGATAGTATGATTGCCAAAATCATCGTTCACGGCGAAAATCGTTTTGATGCACTTATGAAAATGCAACGTGCCCTCTATGAACTAGAGATAGAGGGGGTGCAGACCAATGCAGATTTCCAGCTTGAGCTTATTTCAGATCGCAATGTCATTGCTGGGGATTACGATACTTCCTTCTTGATGGAAACCTTCTTACCCAAATATCAAGAAAAAGAATAAAATGACTTCAAGAGTTTAAACCGAAAAGGGGAATCAATGGCTCTATTTAGTAAAAAAGATAAGTATATTCGAATCAATCCCAATCGTTCGGTTAGGGAAAAACCTCAAGCCAAGCCAGAGGTTCCAGATGAATTATTCTCCCAGTGTCCAGGCTGTAAGCATACCATCTATCAGAAGGATCTGGGAAGTGAGCGTATCTGTCCGCACTGTAGCTATACCTTTCGTATTTCTGCCCAAGAACGCTTGGCTTTGACGATTGATATGGGAACCTTCAAGGAATTGTTTACAGGGATTGAAAGCAAGGATCCCTTGCATTTCCCTGGTTATCAAAAGAAACTAGCAACTATGCGTGAAAAAACTGGTCTGGACGAAGCTGTTGTGACAGGGACTGCTCTTATTAAAGGTCAGACTGTGGCTCTTGGGATTATGGATTCCAATTTTATCATGGCTTCTATGGGTACGGTTGTAGGTGAAAAAATCACTCGTTTGTTTGAGTATGCGACTGTCGAACATTTGCCAGTTGTTCTCTTCACAGCCTCTGGTGGAGCCCGTATGCAGGAAGGAATCATGAGTCTCATGCAGATGGCCAAGATTTCTGCAGCGGTTAAACGCCATTCAAATGCTGGTCTCTTTTACCTGACCATTTTGACAGATCCAACGACAGGTGGTGTGACAGCTTCTTTCGCTATGGAAGGAGATATCATTCTGGCTGAACCACAGAGCTTGGTTGGTTTTGCTGGGCGTCGTGTGATTGAAAATACGGTTCGTGAAAGCTTGCCTGAGGATTTCCAAAAGGCAGAATTCCTATTGGAGCATGGCTTTGTGGATGCTATTGTCAAAAGAAGAGACTTGCCAGATACCATTGCTAGCCTAGTCAGATTGCATGGAGGGAGGCCAAGATGAATATTGCAAAAATAGTCAGAGAAGCGCGTGAGCAGAGTCGCTTGACAACCTTGGACTTTGCGACAGGCATTTTTGATGAATTTATCCAATTACATGGTGACCGTTCTTTTCGTGACGATGGTGCAGTTGTTGGTGGTATCGGATGGCTTGGAGATCAAGCTGTAACAGTGGTTGGTATCCAAAAAGGCAAGAGTTTACAAGATAACCTCAAACGGAATTTTGGCCAACCGCATCCAGAAGGCTACCGCAAGGCCTTGCGTTTGATGAAACAGGCTGAAAAGTTTGGCCGTCCAGTAGTGACCTTTATCAATACTGCAGGTGCCTATCCTGGTGTGGGAGCGGAAGAACGTGGACAGGGAGAAGCTATCGCTCGTAACCTCATGGAAATGAGTGACCTGAAAGTTCCGATTATCGCTATCATTATCGGTGAAGGTGGTTCAGGTGGAGCTCTAGCTCTAGCCGTCGCAGACCGTGTCTGGATGCTGGAAAATTCTATCTATGCCATTCTCAGTCCAGAAGGCTTTGCTTCCATTCTATGGAAGGATGGCAGTCGTGCCATGGAAGCGGCAGAACTGATGAAAATCACTTCAAATGAGCTGTTAGAAATGGAAGTGGTGGACAAGGTGATTTCTGAAGCAGGACGTTCTAGTAAAGAACTGATTAAGACTGTTAAACAAGAACTCCAAACTGAGTTAGCTAGACTTTCACAAAAACCGCTAGAAGAGTTGTTGGAAGAGCGTTACCAACGATTTAGAAAATACTAATTCTTTAGAATATGTAAAAAACTAGAACTGGCAGTCAGTTCTAGTTTTTTGAGGTTCTTACTCTGTGTCGAGGACACAACAAAAAGTGCTTGGAAGACCAAACACCTTTTTGATTATTCATTTTCTTCAGTTACAAATTGACTGAGTAGTCCGTTGATAAAGCGGGCTGATTTTTGATCTGAAAAATTCTTGGCAAGTTCAATGGCTTCATTGACTGCTACTAGCTGAGGTGTATCAAATGAAGTGATTTCAAAGATACCCAAGCGTAGTAAGTTTTTTTCGACCAAGGTCAAGCGTTCAACTGTCCAGCCTGACTTGAGGTGCTGGTTGATTTGTTTATCTAACTCGTCTTTTTGAGCTTGAACACCAGAAACCAAGTTCAGAAGAAAGGCTGGAATTTGCACATCTTCATCTTCACGGTCATGTGTGTAGGCAAAGCGACAAGCTGTTTCCATATCTGTGTCGAATTCAAGGCTCATGAGAGCTTGAAAAGCGCATTTACGAAGTTCACGTCTAGATTCTAATAATGGACTAGTCATTGAGGAAGTCCTCGTTAAATAGATCTTTCAACTCAGGTTTGGGTGTTTTATCTGGAACGATTCCTGCAACATGGATGTTGACAGCAGCCAGTTCCACATCAGCCATATCACGGACAGCGTCTTTGACAGCTTTTTGAATAGCAAGAGCAACTTTTGGTACTTTTACACCATACTCTAGGTAGAGATAGATGTCAGCAGTTAGTTCTTCGTTGTTTTCTTTTAAGTAGACGCCACGACCAAGAGAGAGTTTTGATAGGGTATCAGATACGGATTTATTTGAAAATGAATGGACACCATCAACTTTAGCAGTTGCGATGGCAATTATTTTTTCAAGTACACGTGGAGCGATAACGATTTCGCCAAATTGTTCTTCAGTTCCCATAGAATGACCTCTTTCTAGAGATTAGGCACGAGAAACGTAAGTTCCTTCTGCAGTGTTGATGATCAATTTTTGTCCAGCTTCGATGAAGTCAGGAACGTTGACAACAAGTCCAGTTTCCATTGTTGCTGGTTTACCAGAACCTGTAACAGTAGCACCTTTGATAGATGGTTGTGTTTCAGCAACTGTCAATTCAACAGTAGTTGGTACAGTTACACCGATTACTTCAGTTCCGTAGAATTGGATTTTCACATCAGAGTTTTCAAGGATGTAAAGCAATTCATTTTCAACGTTTACGACTGGGATTTCGTATTGGTCGTAAGTTTCAGTGTTCATGAAGTAGGCAGTTTCATCCATTTTGTACAAGTATTGAGCTGGAACAGTTTCGATAATAGCTTGTTCGAATTTTTCTTCTGGACGGTAGCTTGTGTCAAATGTAGAACCAGTACGGACATCACGCAATTTCATACGCATAATCGTGTTTCCTTTACCTGGTTTGTGGTGGCTAGCTTCCAAAACGCGGATCAATTTTCCGTCTGCAGTTTCAAATGTCATACCAGCTTTCAATTTGCTTGCTTCAATCATGTTTTTACCTCTTTAATAAATATTATTACTCTTCATTTTACCATAAAATCTTCTGGAAATAAAGCCAAAATAGTTATTGGAAGATGGTGGGGGAGAAAAAACCAACCTCAGGGCTGGTTTTTTACATATTAATCTTCTTTCAACTTGGCCAATTCTTGGGCAAGTAGTTTAAGGGCGACTTGTGGGTTGGCTTGGCCTTTGGTTGCTTTCATAAGGAAGCCTGTGAAGGCCTTGTCTGCGTTACGTTTACCTGACTTGAAGTCAGCAACTGCGGCTTCGTTATCCGCAAAGACTTGGTGGATGATTGGAATCAAGACAGCTGGATCTGAGATTTGAACCATGCCTGCTTTTTCAACGTATTCACGCGCGCCACCGCCATTTTTAGCGAGATGGACAAAGACTTTCTTGGCAATCTTAGAAGAGATAGTGCCGTCTTCGATGATGGCAATCATTTCAACCAAGTTTTCTGGTGTCAATTCGATTTGTTCCAGCGTCTTGCCTTCAGCGTTCAAGAACTGAGCCACTTCACCTTGGAGCCAGTTAGAGACTTGTTTGGCATCGCCACCGAGGGCAACAGCTTTTTCAAAGAAGTCAGAAGTGACTTTGTTTGCAGTCAACTGGCTAGCATCGTAGTCTGACAAGCCAAGGTCAGATACGTAGCGAGCACGGCGTTCTTTTGGAAACTCTGGCAATTCTGTACGCATTTCTTCAATCCACTCTTCTGAGATTTCAAAGAGGGGTAGGTCTGGTTCTGGGAAGTAGCGGTAGTCTGCAGCGCCTTCCTTAACACGCATGAGGATGGTTGCTTTGTTGGCTTCATCGTAACGGCGTGTTTCTTGGCGGATCTGACCACCTGAGCGAAGGATTTCGGCTTGACGTTGGACTTCGTATTCGAGACCTTTACGGACATTTGAGAAGGAGTTGAGGTTTTTCAACTCTGTCTTGGTACCGAATTTCTCTTGGCCATAAGGACGAAGGGAAATGTTGGCATCCACACGCATCGAACCTTCTTCCATCTTAACGTCAGAAATGCCAGCATACTGGATGACTTCCTTGAGGGCAGTCAGATAAGCGTAGGCTTCTTCTGGCGAACGCATGTCCGCTTCAGATACAATCTCAATCAATGGCACCCCTTGGCGGTTGAGGTCAACATAAGAGTAGCCATCTGTACCGTGGGTGTTTTTACCAGCGTCTTCCTCTAGGTGAGCGCGTTCGATACCGATTTTCTTAGTTGTACCGTCTTCTAACTCGACTTCAATCCAGCCGTTGTAGCCGATTGGCTCATCAAACTGAGAAATTTGGTAGGCTTTGGGATTATCAGGGTAGAAGTAGTTTTTGCGGTCAAAGTGCATTTTTTTGTGGATGTCCATATTGAGGGCAAGAGCAGCCTTGATACCGGCATCAACAACACCTTTATTGAGAACTGGCAGAACTCCTGGGAAGGACCAATCAATCACGTTGGTGTTGGCATTTTGGTCATTTCCAAAGTGGGCAGAAGTAGGTGAGAAGATTTTTGAATTGGTGTTGAGCTCTACGTGGACTTCAAGTCCAATGACTGTTTCAAAGTTCATTAGTTGTCACCTCCAAAAATCACGGGTTGTTGTTTGTGGTAGTCTGTTGTTGCTTCAAATGCAGCAGCAGCTTGGTAAATGGTTTCTTCTGAGTACTTAGGACCGATCAATTGCAGACCGACAGGTAGACCTTGAGAGAATCCAGCAGGAATCGAAATTCCTGGTAGACCTGCCAAGTTGACTGGGATTGTCAAGAGGTCAGCCAAGTACATGGCAACTGGGTCGTGGTTGAGTGAATCCAAATCATAGGCAACGCTTGGAGCAGTTGGTCCCAAAATCAAGTCATAATCCGCAAAGACTTTTTCAAAATCTTGGATGATGAGGGTACGAACCTGTCCAGCTTTCTTATAGTAGGCATCGTAGTAACCTGATGAAAGGCTGAAAGTACCTAGCATGATACGACGTTTCACCTCTTCACCGAAACCTTGGCTACGGCTGTTTACATAGATTTCGTCAAGATTAGTCGCATCTTCTGCACGATAGCCGTAACGGATACCGTCAAAACGTTGCAAGTTTGATGATGCTTCTGATGAAGCGATGATGTAGTAAACGGCAACCCCGTATTTAGAGTGAGGGAGGCTGACTTCTTCGACAATAGCACCAAGTTTTTCAAAGTGTTTAGCTGCGTTCAGGATAGTTTCTTTAACCTCTGGGTCAATCCCTTCACCAAGGTATTCCTTAGGCAAAGCAATTTTCATGCCCTTGATGTCTTGACCGATTTTTGAAGTAAAGTCAGCGATGCGGACAGGAGCAGAAGTAGAGTCTTTGGCGTCTTCGCTGGCAATAGCGTTGAGCAAGAGGGCATTTTCCTTAACAGTCGGTGCAAAAGGTCCAATCTGGTCTAATGAGCTACCGAAGGCAATGAGACCGAAACGAGAAACCGTTCCGTAGGTCGGTTTGAGACCAACAATCCCGTTGAAGGCAGCAGGTTGGCGGATAGAACCACCAGTATCAGAACCCAGTGACAAGCGAACTTGACCTGAAGCTACAGCTGCGGCAGAACCACTTGAAGAACCACCAGGAACCTTGCTGTGGTCCCAAGCGTTTTTAGTTGCTCCGTAATGAGAAGTCTCGCCTGATCCACCCATGGCAAACTCATCCATGTTGGTTTTCCCTACGACAATCATGCCCTTGGCTTTGGCATTGGCAACGGCTGTCGCATCAAAGATTGGCTCATAGTTGTAGAGCATTTTTGAGGCAGCGGTTGTGAGAATACCGTCTGTAGAGATGTTATCCTTAACAGCCAATGGAATTCCTGAAAGGATATTATCCGCGTCAATTTCAGCTTCATCAATGGCTTTAGCTTGCGCAAGAGCTTGCTCTTCAGCGATTGTGACGAAAGCGTTGATAGCTGTCTCGCGTGATTGGATATCTTCAAGCGTAGCTTGGGTCAATTCAGTTGCAGAAATTTCCTTAGAAACAAGGAGATTGTGCAAGTCTTCAATAGTTTTGTTATTAAAAGTCATTAGGCATCTCCTCCATCGTCTAGGATAGCTGGTACCTTGATATAGTAGTTGTCTTTTTCAGGTACGTTTTTAAACAAGCGGTCACGGTCTGTACCTTCTTCGGCCACATCAGGGCGGAGCACAGTCTTGCGGTCAGCCATGGTTGTAGTTGGTGCGACACCAGTAGTGTCGACTTCGCCCAGCAATTCAACCATGTCAACAATCTTAGACAAGGTAGTCGCAAAGGCAGCAGTTTCTTCTTCAGAGAATCTTAATTTTGAAAGATTGGCAACGTGTGTTACCTCTTCTTGCGTAATTTTCATCTTGCATCCTTTCGTGAAATGATGATTTTTAGTCTGTTCTATTTTACCATATTTTCCTATAAATAAGGGAGGGGAAGGTGAAAAAAGACAGGTGGAGGCTAGAGAATGTGTTTTAATGGTGATTAATTTGAAAAGAGGATTTCAAAGGGGGAATTATATGGTACAATGGTGTAACAGAGAAGTGAAGACGGTGGTTACGAAATCGAAAGGATGGTGATGCTTATGTGCAGATCCTGTAAAATCTTATACTCAATGAAAATCAAAGAGCAAACTAGGAAGCTAGCCGCAGACTGTATTTGAGTACGGCAAGGCGAAACTGACGCAGTTTGAATTTGATTTTCGAAGAGTATAGTATTTAGTAGAAAGTAGTAACCAGATTTGCCTCCCTTTTGAGGTTTTGACACTCATGTTTGTAGCTGGTAACTTTGTTATCACGTTCCTGAAGTTCATCCTTGAATTGGTAAAAGAGACAAAAAAATAGCCGTCCTAACTTTGGCGAGTTAACGAGCTATTTTTTAGTTATGTAACTACAGCCACCGTCTTAAACGGATCTGTGGGGTGTTGTTGACGCAACACCTTTTTCTATATTCATTGTAACATTTATTTTAAAAATTGCAAGTGGAATAGGATGGTTAGTGCCTAAGTTAGGCATTAGTTGAATAGTGGGAATTAAAATTGCTAGCTGTTTTTTGTTTATCGTTGATTAGCAAACTAAGATTCTTTGATGTTAATATGCACTCTTTTGGTATTCATTCCATAAAGTCTGAAGTTCATCTGCATTTTCTAAAACATATTGCCTTATTATTTTTAGGTCTTTTGCTTTTACTTTACCATCTCTCAATTCACCGTTCAGAAACATTGAACCCACTTCTTCTCCGTGGATATAAATGTGAATATGCGCTTTTTGACCTTTATGGTTATGTTCGTTAGGACGAATTTCAATACCATACTTTAGGAAAGAATATTTAGGCATGTAGTAGTCCCACGTAGTCCTTCCATGTTTCAAGGTAGTTATCGCGATTTAACTCAATTTGCTTTTGAGCAAAACGAATGTCATAGTCTGCCAAGTCCAAATTTTCTAATACTTCTCCAGTTAGAATACTAAAGGTTCCAATTAATTCATCGTCATCATACATGCGCAAAATAGGGTTGCTTGGATTCTTGCAAATATCATCTTTTGTCACTTCTAAATTGGTTACACCAAATTCTTTGAACATGATTACATCTCCTTTTTGTTTTATTATATCATTTTTGCTAGAATTGTCACGATTTTCTATCTATTTGCCTACAAGGGAAAGTTTTTATCCAAGTTTGTAAAAAAAAATTAAACTTTGAGCTAAATTTTAGGAAAAGTGATATAATTGAATCGTATACTTACGTGGAGGTATTCGATGAAAAAGTTAAAAAATATTGATATTAGTATCAGTTATATTTGGGATTCGATTTTGCGACACCCCATTATAAGTACATTCAGCTTTATTGTTACTACGGGCCTATCAGGTTTTTCTTTTTGGTTTACATTCTTAGAAATAAAATCTAATCTTGGAGAAGAGCACTTCTGGAGATATACCTCTTACATAGTTCTCGTGATTGCTGTAGTCTCCCTATTCTTATATTCTTGGTCGAAAATAGCAACATATTTATTTTACAATGATTACACTAAAGCTGTTTCTAAGTATATGTCCAGCGCTTCAAAACATGATGTATGGCATTTATCTAAAGCTACAAAAGAATATAGGCGAGTGCTTATGCCCGAATCTTCGAGTACATATGATTATAGGCGTAAAGTTTTAGAAAATACTTATAAAAGTTTTTCAACTCTAACAAAACATACTTTTGGAGATATTTTTAATGATTTGGAGGAAGTTTTATCTAAAAGCCTTTATACTTCACTAAAAATTAGTTTGAGATTATTTCCTAAAGATTTTGATATGAATAAGCTAAATTCTTTTCAGGATTTGGCTGAATTGCAATATTCGGAATTTTTTGTTGAAGATGGTAGAATGAATCTTAGAGATAGTGTAAGGTGTCCTTTAAGTGAAGACATGAAGGCATTGATGTTTTCTAAGAATCTAACTCACATCTATAAGATTAAAGATGGTAATACAGGGATTATTTTCATATTAACAGCAAAAAGTTTCTCAGAGTTTCCTAAAATATATGGATTTTTAGACTTTAGTTGGAAAAACCTTAGTCGTCCATTTATGGATAAAGAGTTTTTGATTGATTTTATAATCCCTATAATACTTGAGCGAGTCAATATTCTATGCTATTATATATCAAGTATGGAAACGTATATGTATACTCTACCTTCAAGGATATTTGATAATCCACAAGCGATAGTTCCCATAGTAACTGAATTTGATTTTTTAAAAACATTATATGATAAATATAATGAGTAAAGGAGATAGTAAAAATGGCAGCATTTTCATCATGCAGCAAGATAACCGTAAAAGAAGATTTATGGGAAGCAGGGCAAGCATTAAAGGTTTTAGCCTTTGCAGATTTAAGATATCTAGACAATAAGGCTTTTTGGGAAGCGGTAAAATATGAACCATATCCAAGAGAAATAGATATATGCAATAAAGAAGAGTCTTAATTATATCGTATCTGCTACTTCGCTCCATCATCGGTCAATCTTTTTCATTTAAGAATAGACTTTTGTTTAATACTTACTAATGTAAATTCACTGTACTGTATTTGTTGGTTAGATTCCTAGCTGATAACTTATAAAATAATAAATTGTTAAACCCAATGATCTTAACCGTATCGTTGAGTTTTAATTATGAATCATGACCTAAGAAAACGAGTATCTCCAATTATGGAAATACTCGTTTTCTGATATTTAGAAGTTTTTTTGCTCAGCTTCTTTTTTATAGTAGATTGAAATAAGATATGAACAAATTGATTGGGAAAGTCAAATTAATTTCTAGAAATGTTTTAGCAATCATGACGTACTATTCTAGATTCAATACATTATATTTGGTCAGTTTTAGTTAATCTTTTGTAGAAAAAATGATTTACTTAATAATTCTCTAAGCACATTTATTTTTCTTTCTTTTCAATTAAGCGACCATATGTATGAGTAATGTGTGTAATGTCTTGTTATCCCATGTTTGAAGCAACCACTCAGATATCAAATAATGTGTGTCGAATACCAGTCGCTAATAAATTACAGGGGGAGTGTCTAACATAAAATAGAAATTGAAAAAAATGCTAAAATCCGATATAATGGAGTGTTGAAAGGAATGGTACAATCCAATGTAAAAATCATTCTTAGCTATTGAAACAAGAAAAATAGAGAATCAAAGAAAGAGAACTTATGAATATTCAAGAAGAAATTAAGAAACGTCGTACTTTTGCCATCATCTCCCACCCGGACGCGGGTAAAACGACCATCACTGAGCAATTGCTCTACTTTGGGGGCGAGATTCGTGAAGCTGGTACGGTTAAAGGAAAGAAAACAGGGACTTTTGCCAAGTCTGACTGGATGGATATCGAGAAGCAACGTGGGATTTCCGTTACTTCATCTGTGATGCAATTTGACTACGATGGCAAGCGTGTGAATATCCTCGACACGCCAGGGCATGAGGACTTTTCAGAAGATACTTATCGTACCTTGATGGCGGTGGATGCTGCGGTCATGGTGGTGGACTCTGCCAAGGGTATCGAGGCTCAAACTAAGAAATTATTTGAGGTTGTCAAACACCGTGGTATTCCAGTCTTTACCTTTATGAATAAGCTAGACCGTGACGGACGTGAGCCACTGGACCTCTTGCAAGAGTTGGAAGAAGTCTTGGGCATTGCTAGCTACCCGATGAACTGGCCTATCGGGATGGGGAAAGCCTTTGAGGGCTTGTATGACCTCTATAATCAACGCTTGGAGCTCTATAAAGGGGATGAGCGTTTTGCTAGTCTTGAAGATGGGGACAAGCTTTTTGGCAGCAATCCTTTCTACGAGCAAGTCAAAGATGACATTGAGCTTTTAAATGAAGCTGGGAATGAGTTTTCAGAGGAAGCTATCCTTGCTGGAGAATTGACGCCAGTCTTCTTCGGTTCAGCTTTGACTAACTTTGGTGTGCAGACCTTCCTTGAAACCTTCCTCAAGTTTGCTCCAGCACCACATGGGCACAAGAAAACAGATGGCGAAATTGTTGATCCTTACGATAAGGACTTCTCGGGATTTGTCTTTAAAATCCAAGCCAACATGGACCCTCGCCACCGTGACCGCATCGCCTTTGTCCGTATCGTATCGGGTGAATTTGAGCGTGGGATGAGTGTCAATCTACCTCGTACTGGTAAGGGTGCCAAATTGTCTAATGTTACCCAGTTTATGGCGGAAAGTCGTGAGAATGTGACCAATGCTGTGGCAGGTGACATTATCGGGGTTTACGATACAGGTACTTATCAGGTTGGGGATACCTTGACAGTTGGAAAAAACAAGTTTGAATTTGAACCGCTACCAACCTTTACTCCTGAGATTTTCATGAAAGTTTCTGCTAAGAATGTCATGAAGCAAAAATCCTTCCACAAGGGGATCGAGCAATTGGTGCAAGAAGGTGCTATTCAGCTTTATAAGAATTACCAAACAGGCGAGTACATGCTAGGCGCTGTTGGTCAACTTCAGTTTGAAGTCTTTAAGCACCGCATGGAAGGCGAGTACAATGCGGAAGTGGTTATGAGCCCAATGGGTAAAAAGACCGTTCGTTGGATCAAGCCTGAAGATTTGGATGAACGGATGTCATCAAGTCGAAATATCTTGGCTAAAGACCGTTTCGACCAGCCAGTCTTCCTCTTTGAAAATGACTTTGCTCTCCGTTGGTTTGCAGACAAGTATCCAGATGTAGAGTTGGAAGAGAAGATGTAAATCGTTACAAATGACTAGCAACGTAAAGTTGCTGTCATTTGACGGTAACCGCTATGGCGACTTACCTAAACGCTTCACTAGGAAAAATCCACGAATGGTATCGATTCGTGGACTTTTCCGTCGTAACTGGTAGTGAGTGGTCTAGCTAACTGCATTACTAACTACGTTTGGCAAATGGAATCGATTTGCTAAACTCAGTGTCGTAGTGTAACAATCGCTAACCTTTATGTTGGTTGATCTAAACATTCTATAGTATATTGAATCTAAAATAGTACGTAACTATTACTAGAACATTTCTAGAGATTAATGTGACTTTCTTAATCGATTTGTTCACATCTTATTCCAATATACTATAATAAAAGAAGTCCAGGAATGCTCATTCGTGGGCTTTTTCCTTGTGGGCGAATGGGAAGTTATCAAGCTCGGTGTCTTGGTTTTGAATCAGTAACTATCATAGCGGTTTATCTAAATATCTTATCAAGAAAATCCTGCAAATCTTGTGGCATTGTGGGCTTTTTTATAAGAGTCAGTAAGTCTAGCTATTTGCTTTACTAATAGTCAATCAAAATCAAAGTGCACCTTTTTTCTTTCCAGCCTGCTCAAGAAATATCCTAGTTATACTATATACTTTGAAATTTACTATCTCTTAATTTTAATGAAAACAGCGAAGAGTTCCATGAATAACATACAATATATATGTCTATGCGAAGAAAAATGATGCTCTTTTTAATTTTGGATAAGTATGACGATTCATCGACAAAAATAATGGATTTCTCTTTTTTATATCCTAGTCAATAAGGTATTCTGTTACTAGTATATTAACTTTGTTTCTCAATGGGACCTCCATGCAAAAACCAAGTAAAAAATGCTTTTTTTTTAGTAAATACACCAAAAAATAAGTTGACTTAATATAACAATTTGTGTATAATAGAAAACGATTGCATTAAACTAACTACTGTAGCACTTTTTGGAGGAAAAAAATAAATGTTTTTCAGACGTCAAAAGGGTCAATATCGCGAAACCGACCGTGTGACGCGGTATAAGTTAATCAAATCAGGGAAACATTGGTTGCGCGCTTCAACCTCTCTTTTTGGTTTGTTCAAGGTCTTGCGTGGTGGTATAGACACGACTCAAGTCATGACAGAAGTAGTAGAGGATAAAGTGAGTCCTTCTGTTACAGGTCTGGATATTATCAAGGGACTTGCTGCCATAGGGACTGTCTTAGGTGGTAGTGTTGCTACCCAAACAAAAGTGTTTGCAAATGAAACGGTAGCAATGGAAAAGACACTGGAAAATCCAGATCTTTTGGTTACAAATGATACAGTAGTGTTGGGTACGACATCTGTAAGTAATTCAGAAAATTCTGCTAGCTTGTCTACTTCTATGAGTGAAAGCACTTCAATGTCAGAATCTGTGTCTAAGAGTTCATCAGCTAGTGCTTCAATGAGTACTTCTGCTAGTGCCTCAGCAAGCACTTCTAATAGTGCTTCGACAAGTGCATCTGTCAGCAGCTCTACTAGTATTAGTCAATCAACAAGTGAGCCGGGTAGCTTTTCTACAGTGTCAAGTCTATCAGTTGAACAGAGCACTTCTGCGACAGCGACTGAGCAAGACTCTTCTGTATCAACAGAATCAACTGGCCTTAAAATCGATTCTGCTCTACTAAAGGCGACTGAAATTGATGGGAAGGTTAGTGCGAGCGCTGCTCAATCAACTTCTACCACGACTAGTATCGTAGGAGTTACTTCTGGAGCTATCGCAACATCGGAAGTTTCTGCGAAACAAAATGATGAAAATCGTAAGAAGTTAACCAAGCTTTCAGCTGAGATGGGTGAGTATCTAGCTAAAGCTGTTGGCTTACCAAATACTGACTCGGCTATCACTAATGTCAACGCTACGGTAACTGAGATTGAAAAAGCCTTGGCTGACCCAACTAGTGATTTGACAGCAGTGGTGCAAAAAGCGACTCAAGCTCGTAATTCCATTGCCAATGCTGTTTTGAGAGCCAATTCAGGTGCGCGTGATGCCCGTAATGGACAACCAATGGCAATGGGAGAAAATCTCCGAGGTATTTCTCCGATTGCGGTAAACAATCACACTACAGCTCAACTTGGACAAGGAAGTTATTCAAGTTCTAATCGTGAGGTTGTTTGGAAAATCAAAATGCACTCGCAGAGTCCGCTTAATTATGCAGGTCTGATCGCACAAGTGGATAAGAACACAACCATTACTCGTGTTCTTTTTAATGGAGAGCCAATGGAGAAACGTGGTGGCTCTGGCAATGAATATGTATTTAACAAGCGACATGACTTAAATAGGAACCTTGAAGCGACTATGTTGGTTTATGCGACTGTGAACAATAGTTCAAGTGCGGCTACGTTGAATGCTCAAGTAGCGACAAGTAGTCAACCGTTTACAAGCGCCAACATTTCTGGGAATTATAGCAATTCAATAAGTTCAACCGTTTCGACTGGCGGAGCAGGTCAGAACCGTGCAGCATCTAGGCCGCCTACGATTAGTTTGCC
The DNA here is from genome assembly GCA_032565555.1 of Streptococcus mitis. Lineage (GTDB taxonomy): Bacteria > Bacillota > Bacilli > Lactobacillales > Streptococcaceae > Streptococcus > Streptococcus mitis_DM. The sequence goes on from JAWHFN010000014.1 coordinate 18,524, forward strand.
TGCAGATAAAACTTATTATAATGATGACTCTATTTCTAAAATCGACATGCCAATGCGTGATGATAAGGGGTTGAAAAGATTAGATGCAGGACCTAATAATACAATTATCACCGGCTTAAGTGCTTCTAATTATCCAAAGAGTAAACAGGGAAACTGGGGTGATTTTGGTGTGTATCAATTTGGTCGACCTCTCTATTATCCAAAAGAATATACGGTACATATCGGAGGTACGATTGGTCGAGACAATGGAACGTGGAAGCCGTTTGCTACTGGCGCGCACATTCTTGAATATGTTGTAACAGATAGTGATGGTCAACAAGCTACGGCACGTATGACTTTCCATATCAAAGGTTTCAACGATCGTAACAATCCTGTGAGTGGTGAGGCTGTGACGGTTAACAATCCAACAGCCTTAACAAAGACTGAGAAAGAACAAGTTCTTGAAAAATTTAAAAACGCAAATTCAGGTATTCTATCTAGTACAGACTTTAGAAAAAATAATGAAGTAGGTTCACTTTCAGTATCTAATACCGGTGAAATCACAGTTACTTATCGTGACAATACGGTGGATAAGGTTCAAGCTAATTTATTTGAACAAATTGTTCCGGTTCCCTCTGTAAAGGTTACTCGTGGAGGACAAGATATCCCAGCAACTCAAGGTTCAGGGGGGCGCGGTAGTGAACATATTGTCTATGCTGGAGATGATTTTACTATTGAGTTTACTGCGACAGATAATAGTGAGAAATTATCAGATTTTAAAATTGTTCCAAAAGCAGATGGCAATTTACCAGCCCTCACAGATAATTTCTTTAGAGGGGATGGGAATGTTGATGGTTCTCAGTTTGGATCAGGTACAGTTGCTCATTTAACTGGAGATATTACAGCCTCAACTTCAACTCCTGCCCGCATTACTGTTAATGCCTATTTGAAAGATGATTTAGCATATTCTTCTGGAAACACATGGCAACGAAATGCTATTGCAACAGATAAGTATGGAAATAAAAATGGTGCTGGTGGAAGTGGGAATGTTCGTATCACCCAAGGTCAGCTCAAGGATCGTCTTAAAGTGACAAATCCTGAATTTACTCCCGTTAATGATAAGAATAATCTGACAGGTGATGAGAAGAATGCTGTGAAGTCAGCAATTTATGCAAAGAATAATCAGACTACGCACCGTATTAGAGATATTGAAGTTCAGGCAAACGGAGCTGCGAGAATTATATATAAAGATGGGACATCTAATTCTCTGCCACAGTCAGTAACCGTCAACGAACGTCCGAAATTGGAAATTCCTTATGACAATCCTGCAACCAAAGAAATCTATCTCTATCGTAACGAACCGGTTAATATTACCCTAAAAG
>JAWHFN010000015.1:0-19782 GCA_032565555.1 Streptococcus mitis
TGTATAATCAACCCCTTGATTTCTTGAGCAGTTAGGGAAATAACACATTGTTGCCTTAGCTACATATGGATAACTCTCACTAGAAATAGGTACTGGAAAATCATAATTATAGGTATCATAAGCCCTAGAGATATCTGACACAATAAATTTAATTTCATCATCAGGTGTAGATAAAATATCATCCATTTTTATTGGAACAATACCATTTCCTATCAAAGATAAATCAGTGAATGTTTTCTTATCATTCCAGGGTATTGCTGCATCAATTAGCAAAGCCTTTGCTTCTTCTCGGCTAAGCCCCATAATATGAATGAGATAGGCCATTTTCCTTGCAATAAAAGGTGCCGCAAAACTTGTTCCAGCTACACGACCTAATCCTAGAGGTTCACAAACATTTATAAAGTCACCATTTCCTCCTCCATAATATGACACATCTGGTTTAACAAAGAATGATAAAACAATACCCTCTCGTGAATATGACACTGATTGATTATTAAAATCAACAGAATTTACTATTATAGAATTAAGTGAATCAGCAGGAGCACCTATTCTTTTACGTTTCCCATTTATTACTGAAGCATTTGTCCCAGCTATGATAAAAATTACATCATTCTCAAATTGAATTTCGTCTAATAAAGCTCCCTCTGCAGAGATAAAATTTTCTCTTATCTCATCATTGGACCCTAAAGAAAGATTCCAAACCTTAATATCAGAATTCTGAGAAACAATCTCTTTTATCTGTTTTATGATTGTAAATGAATTAAATCCACTTTGTAGTGACACACCAAAATGCCTTACTCTAAAATTTCCACAACCATCATCCAGATTAGGGTTCAAATTGGCTCCATCAACGATTAAAGAAGTCACAGCTGTCCCATGCTTGTAATCTTGGCTATCTTTTCTAATATCAGGTGAGACAAAATCATGATATTCTACCCACTCATTAAAGTAAACTCTTTTGTCAAATAAGGTATCAATAACGCCAACGACTGGTTCGTTCATTGGAGATGGAAGATTTATTTTTAAATCATTATTATCTAAAGAAAAATCATCTACAGATAACTTAGAAAAATCTTCCACAATCATGGAGACAAGATAGGGAGCTTTTGATAGTAGCAATTCAATATTTTTTTCATCAAGCAAGACCGAGGTCTGATTCATAATATTAGCTTCTGAAATATCAATATTTAATTTATTCAGTAATCTAAAAATGTCTGTATGGACATCATAAAATGTCACGATAGAATTTTGAATATCAGAAACAGTAGTGTGCTCAACCCCAAAATTCTCAATAAAGCAAGAATCTCTCAAATACTGTTGAAATTTGCTTTTTGAAATACCATACTCCGAAAAATTTATAGAAGCAAACGTTGATGAATCAGAGAACATCTCACTTGTTATCGCTCTATCAAAATGTTCCTCAAAAACTTCAATTATCTTACTTAAAACGGTTATTGTTTTATTAAGAGTATCTCTAGAAATATAATGAGTAACAATATGTTTTGTCTTCTCCTCATTGAATTTTGCTCCCACAATGGTATCATTAGGAAATGGATTCCCTCCTCCTACATTGAAATAGCCATTGATACGGTTACTTTTGGCAACAATTCGATCATAGTAAATACTGATCAAAATACCATCGATAATGTTATTTTTCTCCCAATATGTTTTCGTTTCTTCTAATGAAAAATGAAGATACTTCAAATGTTCCAATGTAATTATTGCTTTTTTGGGTATAGTTATTGGTCCCATACCATTATTTCTTGATTTTTGTGTAAAACTTTTTCCACGTAATGTCAATAATGTATTCATGTCAACCCTCGCTTAATTCTCGTGATACACTACTTTTAGAAACACCTGTTAAAATTTCAATTTCTCTAACTGTAAAACCTAATTCTGATAATTTAGAAATAGATAAATTTTTTCCTCTATGCAAACTTCTTAAGAGACGTTTTTGATAATCATGTGGATCTTGTGGATCACTAAATGCCAATGATGTTCGTATCATATTCCTTAAATCACCTGGATTTGGAATTGTATTAGAACTATATATAATTTTTTTAAATAATTTCAAATCTCTGGCTACATTCTTAAATTGCTTTAACAACTCATTTAAAATAATAGTAGCTACTTCTACTTTATCTTCATCAGTATAACGGTCAAAGTCAATTATGGCATCGAATCTTCTCGTAACTGCTTTATCAAGATTTTCAAAAAGATTTGTTGTTGCAATTAATACAATTTCTGGTGACAGCCTATCCAACTCCTTTAAAAAGGCAGAAGTCACTCGTCCCATCTCTCTTAAATCATTCTGATTAACCCTATCCAGTACTATGGAATCAATTTCATCAAATAGGATGATATAATTTTGTTTGAAAGGAAGATTATTGATTTCATTAAAAAGAGTTGCTAAGTTTTTGACTGTTTGCCCCAGCTTACTATCTACTAAGTGACTGAAATCTACTACAAGTAATTCCTTGCCAATAAGTCTAGCCACCTGCTTTACACTTTCAGTTTTCCCAGTACCTGGAGATCCCACAAATAAAAATTTATTTATTCCAATATGATGATTGACAGCGTTTATTATTCCTTTTAAATCATTCATAATTGAAAGAGGCAATGGGAGAGGACCAATATCTAGTTTAGCAGGAGTCAAATACTCACTAGGATTCTCTATTTGTGGCATGAATCTATCACTTTGGGACATTAACCCCATAATATATTGTGCTAATTGTGTATCACCATGTTTATTGAAGTTCCGAGCAATTGCTATGGATTGATTTCTAAATTCTGTCTCTCTGCCCTCGTAATGATACTTTATTAAATCAAGAACATCTGATTTTTTCATGATTCATTCCTCCTTACAAAAATAATACTATATTTTTGGGACAAAATCAACTGTTTTGGGACAAAATTAAAAGAATAACCTTGAAAGGATATTCTTTTAATGCAATACTATATCAGATTTTCCCTGACACTCTTTCCACCACCTGGCAGTTCCCACATATTGGGCCATGGGATATTTTCCTTGTCATCACGCAAAATGGTCAAAATTCTATCATCACAAAAGAGGGCAATTTTGCAACCTGTAAAATCAGAAATTTCTATTTCTATATCAGCTTCCTTTGTCTAATTCTTTTTCCAGCTCTGCTAACCAGTTTTCATAATAAGGAGATATAATGATATACAATAACATGACAATATAAATCAATGATTTAGTCAAGATGTTTACCTGTTGGCTCTATATTTCATATCACTAAGCCATCTGTTTATTTCTTTTTTACAGACATCAAAAATTTTATCTTCAAGGCCTTTATTATCTTTTTCGAAACACCCTTCCCACAAATTTTCATCTTCTACTTCATAAACTAGGATATTTTGATCACTCAATTCTTCTTTAAACTCTGTTAGATAATCCGGTTTGTGAGAATGTAAACCAATATAACCTAGATATGGATATAGTATAATCTCATCAAAATCAGTTACAGTTACAATAATACCATTTCGTAACGGCTTGTGAGTTAGGGCAGCACTCTCTGAATGATCGTAAGGATAGAATAAAATAACACCAACCACATTCTCTCTTTTTACGATAGCTCGTGCATCTTCAACACCTTGAGAAGGATCGTAAAATTCCTCTGCAAAACGACAGCTTATTCCATCGGATAAAACTTTCTTTCTTGGTTCAGATAGTTGCAACAAGATATTTCTGAAGTTTTTATCATCAATCCCCAATTCTTTTAGATAATCTGAAAATTCTATACTAAAGTTGTAAAAAATCTGAGTTTGAGAATCTATATGATTAATTTTAAAAAAAAATGTCTCGTCGGAAAGTATCGTTGGTTTTGAAGCTAGTTGTCGCAAAAATTTGCCAATATCATGTTGTTTAAATTTAAACTCCGTCAATGCTTTAGTATGTCTATACCTGCTTCGCTCATCTTCGAGAATAAAAAAGTAATTAAAAGATTGTGTCGTTAATTGATCTATTATTTTTCGCAGAATAAACTTAACTTTTAAAGAATGCAAATCATTATTTTTTAAAAAATTATTCTCAAACTGTTCATATTCTTCTTTAGATAACTCCCCGACAAAATCCAATAAATCAATTAATTCCCAATAAAATTTCAATATCATCGGCTTATAAAGTTGATTTGTATCTCTATAAAGAGTCGAATTCATAAACTTGTACAGTTCAAATCCCTTAGAAAAATAAGTTCTTCCCTCATATTTTCTACCATAATTTAACTCCCTATTATTCATTTTATTCACAAAATAGGAATCTAGAATATTAATAAAATTATAACTTAGGGGTAGACCTTTATTATTAATCCTGTGAATATAATCTAAAATACCTAAATCAGGAACAACAATGATATTAGGCTCAGAAATATAGTCTGATTTTTCCAATAAAGATATTGCAGTGGATATATCTGTAATTAGCAATGTCGAAACATTACAATCAAAGAATAACCTTTTATTTTTATCAATCATATCAATAATCGTAGCTGTGTTACATTTATCTAATTCATCTATAGAAAAAGTAATATTAAAGTATTCAGACATGTTTTTTAAAAGTCGTAGTAGCTGACGCTCTTTTAATTCCTCAGTAACAATACTTTTTAACTCCCGAGACAACTCTTCATTATTACTTGAAGAAATTTTCCCTCTTAATTGTAATCCCGATTTTATTATTCCTATATCAGCATTTAAATCAATAGATGACTCGGCTGATATATCTGAAGTAGTTGATTCTAAATATCTTTTTGTATTTGTTATTTCTACATCAAAATATTGCAGTTGTTGTCGAGAAATAAACAAGAATTCCTCTAATTTTATCAACTCGACCGATTTTCTTCCAAAATACTCAACCTTTTGATACAGTTCGTCAAAGTTTTTTCGAAAATTTGAAATATCTACTATATTTTTTTGAAACAGAGGAAACTTACTGTTTTGGAGTTTATTCTGTTTATTTAAAAGATTAAACTGTTCAAATAAATTACTAGTTTGATTTGACAACTCGTTACATAAATTATAAATATTTGAAGTAATCTCGAATATTTCCTCAATTTTTTTCAGTCTTCTACGTATTGTTGAAAAATTTTTTCTTATTTGATTTTCTTCTAACCTATCGTACTTTTTTTCTTTTTCCTCAGCATTATACTCTAGAGTCGGATAATACCTGCCATCATTATAAACATAATCATCAATATCATGTTCAATATCGCTCATTCTTCTAGTAATAGCGTTAGGGATTTGCATCAAAATTTCTCTATGAAAATCTTTATTGCCACTAAAAAAAGATACATTTACTACAAGAATTTCTTTGTTATCTTTAGCACCTCTATGATTTTTAACAAATTCCAAAGAAATATTTTTCAGACTTGATTTTCCTGATCCTCTGTTACCACATAAGACAAAAAGCCCTTTCTCTTCTCTGTATATAGCCTGCAACTGCTCTACTATTTCTCGTTCTGTAGGCAATAATGAAAAATAGTCTCTAGCATCTCGGCTATAAGCACCAATATATTTTTTTCCCGCTATCAAGATTTACCTCCCTTTACATTTACTCAAATCAAGCTTGTCTTCTTCCTAGTATCTCGGATAAGGATAAAACTCTCCCTCTTCCAAGCCAACTTTTCCTTCTTCAAAGACTTCTTGGTTCCATTCCATAACAAATTCTTCTGCTTCTGGGTCTTCCAAAAAGTCCATGAGGGCATCTAGCCCAACCTCGGCAGTATCTTTGAGGAAAAGAGCAAAATAAGCTAAAAATTCACGAGAAAATCCTTTTTTAGGCAAGTAAGGGATAACCGTCAAATAGTCTTCCTCATTGACTGTTGACTTGGCAGGATTGTAAAAAAGAACTGCTTCTTCGAAGAGAATGTCGTCTGATGACACCTCTCCGTCCTCGTCCAGCATCTCCACACCTGCAGCGTTTTGCGCTTCCAATAGAAAACTCACTTCAACTGCGTGATTACGCTTGTCCCAACTAATCTCAAAGTCAAAGGGAAAATTCTTCTCCAACTCTTCCTCTAAAACATCTAAAAATCCATATGTTGCCATTTTGTCCTCTTTCTATGCGACTCTTAAATCTCCCCGATTGCTCGGAAATATGCTAAAATAGATACTACCATCTTACCACATATACATCAGAAAATCCACGTTAGAAAGGACTGCTATGCCAGACAATCTCGCGCTTCGTATGCGCCCTAAAACCATCGATCAGGTCATTGGTCAGGAACATCTGGTCGGACAAGGAAAAATCATCCGTCGCATGGTGGAAGCCAACCGCCTGTCCTCCATGATTCTATATGGACCTCCTGGAATCGGCAAGACCAGTATTGCTTCAGCCATCGCTGGGACTACTAAGTATGCCTTTCGAACTTTCAATGCGACAGTTGATAGTAAAAAGCGACTGCAAGAAATTGCGGAAGAGGCTAAATTTTCAGGTGGACTTGTACTACTCCTTGACGAGATTCATAGACTAGATAAAACCAAGCAAGACTTCCTCTTGCCTCTCTTGGAAAGTGGACTGGTCATCATGATTGGCGCTACAACTGAAAATCCTTTCTTCTCTGTCACTCCTGCCATTCGCAGTCGCGTTCAAATTTTTGAGTTGGAACCTCTGTCTAACCAAGACGTCAAAGAGGCCCTGCAGATAGCTCTAAATAACCCTGAACGTGGTTTTGATTTTCCAGTAGAACTAGATGAGGATGCGCTGGACTTCATTGCCACCTCTACAAATGGAGACCTGCGTTCTGCCTTCAACTCACTGGATTTGGCTGTTCTTTCTACCCCTGAGAATGATAAGGGCATTCGCCATATCACTCTAGACATCATGGAAAATAGTCTTCAGAGAAGCTACATCACTATGGACAAGGATGGAGACGGTCACTATGATGTTCTATCTGCCCTGCAAAAGTCTATCCGTGGCTCAGATGTTGATGCCAGTCTTCACTATGCTGCCCGCTTGATTGAGGCTGGGGATCTGCCAAGTCTCGCTCGTCGCTTGACTGTCATCGCCTATGAAGATATCGGCTTAGCCAATCCTGAAGCCCAGATTCACACCGTGACTGCTCTGGATGCTGCCCAGAAGATTGGGTTCCCAGAAGCCCGCATTCTCATTGCCAATGTCGTGATTGATTTGGCCCTTTCTCCAAAATCCAACTCAGCCTATGTGGCTATGGACAAGGCTCTTGCCGACCTCAAAACATCAGGGCACTTGCCTATTCCGCGACACCTGCGTGATGGGCACTACAGCGGAAGCAAGGAACTGGGGAATGCCCAAGACTATCTCTATCCACACAACTATCCTGGAAATTGGGTCAAGCAAGACTATCTACCAGAAAAAATTCGTAATCATCACTATTTCCAAGCAGAAGATACTGGTAAATATGAACGGGCTTTGGCTCAAAGAAAGGAAGCTATCGACCGTTTGCGAAAAATCTGAAATCCTTTTCAAAAAATTGCACTTTCCTCTTGATTTTTTTTGAAAAAGTGGTATCATATAAACATAGAAACGCTGTGGTGTACGACTTCACACTTAAGTGTTGACCGACTATTTTTTGTATTATTAGGGAAACAAAAGTCTTCTAACAGCATGTAGGCCGTCTCACACGGAAACAGCTTCAGTTAGAGCGAGTTGCCCACCTGCTTAATTGCGCGGGTTCAATACAAACCGTGAAGTTTCGGCACCAATACAGCTTTTTTCTTTGCCTCCTTAGCTCAGCTGGCAGAGCAGCGGACTCTTAATCCGTGGGTCACAGGTTCGATCCCTGTAGGGGGCATCTAAATACAACAGGAAAAAGCCTTGTAAATCAAGGCTTTTTTTGCTTGTCTATAACTGATTTACCCCATCATTTGTCCCACATTTTAAATCTATCTTTTCTTTTTGAATCAAATTACATCTTTACAAATAGTGTAAAGCCAGTTACTTTTGCTTTGATTCCATACAATATTTTCATGTAGAGAAGACAAATTTTATCTTCTCTTTTTATTTTCAAAATAATAAAAACTGATTTTCTTTTCATAAATCAGACTGAAACTTCCAAATTTTCCATTTTGTTTATTGATATTTCCTCTAAAAAGGTGTATAATATTTTTATTATTAAACTATACTATATAACAGGATGGTATTGAAATGAAATTTTCTAATCGTTTACTGCTATTCCTTGCAGGAGTTGTTTTTGTCCTTTTAGGACTTTTCCTATTTACACACCCAGTAGCTAATCTTGTTGCTTACAGCTGGTGGATTGCATTTGATTTACTGGTTTCTTCTATAGCAGCTCTTTTAGGCTATTTCTCTGCACCAAAAGAGCTTCGCTCACCTGTTTATCTTTTCCAAGGGTTTGTTAGTCTTCTCTTAGCTCTTTACCTCGTTGCCTATGGCTTTGTGACGCTGCCAGTTGTCATTCCAACTATTTTAGGAATTTGGTTAATTGTAGAAGCCATTATAGTTTTCTTTAAAGGCAATCGTCTGGGATTGATTTTCCCTATTATTGGCAACCATATCATGTGGATAGCGTTGCTTGCATTTTTACTAGGTCTAGTGATTTTGTTCAATCCAGTAGCTACAAGTGTCTTTGTCGTTTATGTCGTTGCCTTTGCATTTTTAATTGTTGGTTTCACCTATATCCTTGATGCCTTTCGTAAATAATCTAGCTGCCATTTTGGGCATATTAAAATAGCTGGGAAGTTACATTCTCAGCTTTTTCTGTTGCCTCCTTAGCTCAGTTGGTAGAGCAGTAGACTCTTAAGCTATGGGGCGCAGGTTCGAGCCCTGCAGGGGGCACATCTAAATCAACAGAAATAAGCCTTGAAACCAAGGCTTTTTTTAACGTCTAATAGCTTTTTGTAGAAAAGTATTTAAAAATAAAAGAGAAGAGAATCTCTCACTCTCTTCTCAGTATATCTTATTAAATTTAGTTTTTCTTAATCTAGCTGATTTTCCTTTGCAACGACAAATTCCTTAACCAATCGATAGATAACAGCAAATATCGGTGTAAAGAATATCATCCCAAGTAAGCCAAAGAGATTGCCTCCAATACTAGCAGCCGCAAGCGTGAAAATAGCTGGCAAACCAATAGATTGACCTACAACTCTAGGATAAATAAGGTTTCCTTCAATCAGCTGTATAACTTGATATAGAAGAAGAGAAAGTAAGGCTTGAGTAGGACTCACTGTGAAGATAAAAATCGCTCCCACAACACAAGCAATCATAGGCCCTACATAAGGAATGAACGATAGCACTCCTGCAAATATACCTGTCATTACCCCATAAGGTAGTCCAAACAGGCTGTAGCCAACCGCTATCATAACTCCTATGATGACTGCTTCAATCAGCTGACTCATCAAAAATTGGTCATAAGTCTCTAGTGCTACTTGTCCAATGTAAGTTAACTTTGTCACCACTTTCTCTGGAAATATAACTTTTAGAAGTCGACTCGTCATCGCTGCCAGATGTTCCTTACTGGATAAAAATAAAAAGGTAAATACTATAATCAGAAAGGCATTCATTATACTTGAAAAAATATTTCCTATATTACTAGTCAGACCGGATAAGAAGGTTATCAAAGCTTGACTAATAGAGCTAGACTGTCCCTGAATTCCTGATACGATAGTTGACAGCATGTCTTTGGTTACAAATTCCGAGCTGTCTAGCAATTTCCCAAGTTGAGTCAGGACTGTTGAAAGGACTGCTCCCAGCTGACTAATAGTCTGAGCAAGGGTTGGAAGCACCAAAACCAAAAGACAGATCACGATTAAGATAAGAGATAGGAAAACAAGCACCATAGCAATCGGACGGCGCAACCCTGCCTTTACCTTCATTTTAACTAGGAATTCTTCAATTTTTTTCATAGGAACATTAAGCACAAAAGCAATAACAGCACCATAAATCAAGGTTGATATTACATCAAAGAGAGAGATTGCTCCTGATATAAAGCTCGATGCATTCAGAATTACAAGAGCAACCAGCCCTATAAAAAGTATTAACGGGGTGTATTTTTTTACTAAGTTCATAAATTCTCCTTAATAAACATGTTTAGATACGACTATACTATTTGGTTTTTCAAACTCTCGATTAAGGTAGGCTTGGTAAGTTCCTGGAGCGATAAATCCTTTGGGTGAGAGGATATCGGTGCCAGCCTGACCGACTATGGTATCAGCCAAGAGCACACAGTTTGTAGATAAGACAAAGTAGGATTTAAACTTAGATTTGATAAATTTATAAAGTTCCCCATCTGTCTCATGTCTGATTTTATAAGCGTAGGTGTAGTCTTCCTTACCATCACCTGTCATGATTTTATCTGCACTTGGCTCCCATGGAATCGTCAGTTGTTTCAATTCAGCCAACTTTTTCTGAACTGCTTTTTCCATTTCAGGCGTCAAATCTATCCCATAACCAAAAAGCGTTTTTTGACTCTCACGTTTACATAGGTCAATGTACTTGTCACGATCACAGAAATATAAGACACCATCTCCTACCATGCCAAATAAGGTCTCAGAAGACGGATCATAGTTGCCATAAGAAATAACACGGCCTTGATAGCAGATATCCACATGACCAATTGCCGAAAACAGAGAGGTCTCAGCTGTATGAACAAAAATTTCTAGCTCTGCTGTCTTACCAGACTTCACTATTCCAAGATGGATATCTTCTTCCTCATCAGCATTTTCCAGCATAAATTTGTTAATTTTTGCTAAAGTTCTTGCAGGGATGAGAGCGGCTAGGACAATAGGTAAGCTCATTCTTACACGACGTTTGAGATGGTTTTTCCCAATTTCCTCCTCAAACAAGAAACCATCACGGATATTGGACACACCATAAAGGAAAAAATAAGCCCCTAATACAAAGAGTTGAAAGACAGAATTTCCTGTAGAGGACAAAAGACTAGTCCCACCAAGAAAAACTAGTACGAGTCCATCTAGTAAGAGACGAAAACGAGGTCGAATTTTGTTTTTGCGGTAGAGAACATAGGTGACAAGGTTAATACTAGCATGAAAAATCTGATAAACTCCAATCACAAGAGCCAAAATATAAATCGGCACATCCGTCGCAAGATTGGAGCCAAGCAAATATCCCAGCACTAACAATTTAACCAGTGCAACTCCCAAGGTGTCCGTTGACTGACTTTTTTTGAAAATACGTAATACTAAATCTAAGACCGTTGCTATCCAAGCTAAAAACAGAACCAGTCGAATAACCTTTACTGGCAACCAAGTCCCCGTGACCATCAAGATGAGACCTAGCAGAACAAACAAGAACCCCTGAGCAAGTAATTTCTTACCTGTCAGACCTAAAGATAGAATTTTCGCCATATAAAAACCTTTCAACAATAAAAATTAAACACTCCGATTAAACTGACTAGTAAATAGCCAACACTACAAACAGCCTGTGCCAGCAACATATGGTGACTAGAAATGACTGTAGTAATGTCACCATCTTGTCTTATGCACTTCTAAAATTTGTTATATTGATTAGAAACCAGAGCTTATAAAAACTAGCTAAACTCGAGAGATAGACACAATTGCGACGAAAAAATGTATAACCAATTCAACTTGTTAAGGTAAGAAAGCATTATTTCCAATCTATTAATTATTCATCTATTACCTATTATGACACAATATTCCCTATAGTTCAACTTTTTACTTGTTTTTATATTACACGGACTAAAAAGTTTTCAACAGTTGATTGCATTTGTTTTAATAAGTTTTAACCTTTCTTGGTTAGATAAAAAAAGAACCATACAGTTTAGAATCTGTATGGTTTTTGCCCCACTTTTGTCCCATTTTTAAATCATGACATTGAAAATACCTAAAATCACTTATATTTCAATATTTTTAATTGCTCTCAATATGAAAGTCCTTTCCAAATCCCTGTAGGGGGCATCTAAATCAACAGGAAAAAGCCTTGATTTACAAGGCTTTTTTGTGTAGTCTTAGCACTAAAAACGATAGAAAAAGCGGCCCTTCTGTACTGACCCCAAAAGTTGGACAGAAAAAACCTAACTTTTGTGGCGCAGTTCATTAGCGCCACATAAAGTTATTTAAGCATCTCCTTTTCTCTCATTACCATTTTCTGTTATAATAAATTGTACTTCTAAAATAGAAAGGTCTTAAGATGACAACTCTTATTAAACATAAACGTGTAGAATTTTCAGAACTTTTTTATGACTTAGTTTTTGTTTTTGCAATTTCAAAAGTAACTACTTTAATCGACCATCTTCATAACGGTATTTTGACTTGGAATTCTTTCCTTGATTTTTTCATGGCTGTCTTGCTTCTCATCAATGCCTGGATGATTCAAACCGTTTATACCAATCGCTATGGAAAGAACTCTTTATTTAACATGCTAATCATGTTTATCAATATGGGACTTTTACTCTTTATATCCAATATGATTAAAGATGATTGGCAACAATATTTTCATTATGTCTGTTGGGCTATTGGTTCATTAACCCTTACCTTATTTTTTCAATATTTGGTTGAGTTTTTTAAAAAATCAACCGATAATGTTCATCGGGAAAGTATCAAAGGTTTTCTATGGATAACAGGTCTACGAAGTTTAGAAATCTATCTAGCAGCTCTTCTTCCTATTTACGTTGGAGTCTATATCCTTTATGCTAGTATTCTGCTAACATTTATTACCCCAATTACCTCGATTAGTAAAAATGATCATTTCCAGATAGTTCTCCCCCATTTAATCGAGCGCCTCTCCCTTCTTGTCATTATTACGTTTGGAGAGATGATTACGAATCTAGCTAACTTCTTTACAATCGAGAATTTCTCGATTTATTCGGTTCTTTATTTCATTATTATGCTTTCTCTGTTCTTGTTTTATTTTGTTCAATTTGACCATGCTATTGATGAAGAATCTAATCAAAAGGGACTATTTCTAATTTACAGTCACTATCCTATTTTCATTGGACTTCTTATGATGACCGTTTCGATGAGTTTTCTTCTGAATCCTGAAGTTAATCTTCTCTTTGCAACCAGCTTCTTTTATATCGGAATTGGCCTCTTCCAAGCTGCTGTCCTAGCAAATGGGCCCTATAACAAACACTATCTTCGCTATTCGAAAAGTTACTACTGTGTCCAAGCGACACTCTATCTGGCTGCCTTGATTCTCTCTTTAATCTTTGCTTCTAATCCTATAATAGTAGTGAGTATTGCAACCATTTTGGCTCTAGCTATAGCTATTCATTCTATTTATTTTTATATGACACAGACTAAAAAACATTCCACACCTTACTGGGAGTTGTTTTAATGAGTTTATAACATAAAAAAGCCTTGGAATCAAGGCTTTTTTGCTTTCTATCTAAACTTTTTCATAACGTATTTTCGTACAGGTGCTTCAATGGTTTGAACAATTTCAAATCCTTCTTTTTGATAGAGATTCTTGGCTGCTTGATTTGCCTCGAAGACATTTAGAGAAATACTATCTATGTCTCCTTTTTCAAAGGCCAAGCTAACAAATTTCCTTACAGCCTGGCTACCTAAGCCTTGCCTCTGTTTCAGGGGGTTGATAAAAAATCTTCCAATATGAAGATTCCTGTCTTCTAGCCTGATTTTCTGGATAAGCCCGATAAACTCTGGTCCATCAAAGATAGAAAAGATTCCTTCCAAATCTTGCAAAACTTGAATTTCCAAGGGAAAAGGAATCTTTGGTCCCATCCATTGTTCTTGAAAGGATTTGCCAAGGGAGTTGGACCATTGGCATACGAATTGAGCATTTTCTGGGCTCACATTTTCTTCAAAACGAATTGTCATCTTGACCTCACTATCTTGTCTATGTTTCTCCATTATACTACTTCTCCTATTTTTTACGAATAAATAAGTATGATTGATTTTTATTTTTTTCTTGTCGGGAGCATTCTCGCTTCCTTTCTTGGTTTGGTTATTGACCGTTTTCCAGAGCAATCCATTATCAGCCCAGCCAGTCACTGCGATTCCTGTCAGACTCGCTTGCGTCCCTTAGATTTGATTCCGATTCTCTCACAGGTCTTCAATCGCTTTCGCTGTCGCTACTGCAAGGCTACATATCCTGTCTGGTATGCCCTCTTTGAACTAGGCTTAGGACTCCTCTTTCTGGCTTGGTCTTGGGAATTGCTTTCCTTGGGGCAAGTCGTCCTAATCACCGCTGGTTTGACCTTAGGTATCTACGACTTTCACCATCAGGAATATCCCTTACTGGTCTGGATGACTTTCCACATAATTCTAATGGTCTGCTCTAGCTGGAATCTGGTCATGGTCTTCTTCCTTGTCCTTGGAATTTTGGCTCATTTTATCGATATCCGCATGGGCGTAGGGGATTTTCTCTTTTTAGCTTCTTGTGCTCTCGTCTTTAGCGTAACCGAATTACTGATCTTGATTCAGTTCGCTTCTGCGACGGGCATCCTGGCCTTTCTCTTGCAAAAGAAAAAGGAAAGACTTCCTTTCGTGCCTTTCCTCTTACTGGCTGCTTGTGTGATTATTTTTGGTAAGCTACTGCTTGTCTGATAAAGTTCTCAATCGGCTCTCCTTGGTAGAGAGCTTTTACAATTTTTGAACCGACGATAACGCCATCTGATACCGCATTGAAGCGTTCTACATCGGCTTGACTAGATACGCCAAAACCTGTCAAGACTGGGATATCGGCCACTTGATGCAATTGTGCCAAGTGCTTGTCCAAATCTGCGCGGTAATTGCCTGATTTCCCTGTCACCCCATTGATAGCAACGGCATAGACAAAGCCTTCTGTCCCTTCAATCAATTCTTTTTGACGCTCAATCCCTGTTGTCAAACTAACTAGGGGAATCAAAGCGATATCTGTACCCACCAAAAATGGCTCTACAAAGTTGGCATGTTCATGAGGCAGGTCTGGGATAATCAAGCCCTTAACCGCTGTATCTGCCAAATCTTTGACAAAGTTCTCCACACCGTACTGAAAGAGGGGGTTAAAGTAGGTCATGATGACAAGTGGTACTTCTGTTTCAATGGTTTTCAAGGTTTCAACCAAAGCCTGTGTCGAAGTACCATGAGCTAGACTGCGCAAGCCTGCTTCTTCAATAACAGGTCCATCTGCAACAGGGTCTGAAAAGGGAATGCCCACTTCAATAGCCGAAACTCCCAAATCTTCTAAAAAGTGGATTGTTTCAGCGAGACCATCCAAACCTTTCTCGTGGTCTCCAGCCATGATATAGGGAACAAAAATTCCTTTTCCAGCTGCTTTAATAGCATTCAATTTTTCTGTTAATGTCTTAGGCATGAGCTTCTCCCTTCTTTGCTGCGTCTGCTTCCAAGCGGTTTTTGACTTGAACCACATCCTTGTCCCCACGACCTGATAGACAGACAATCATAGACTTGTCTGGTCCAAGTTCTTTGGCTAATTTCACTGCGAAGGCAATGGCATGGCTAGATTCCAAGGCTGGGATAATTCCTTCCACACGAGACAAGAGTTGGAATCCTTCCAAGGCTTCCTCGTCAGTCACAGGAACATAGCTGGCACGTTTGATATCGTGGTAGTGAGAATGTTCTGGACCGATACCAGGATAGTCCAAACCTGCTGAGATAGAGAAAGCTTCAAGAATTTGACCATGGGCATCTTGGAGCACATCCATAAGGGAACCGTGAAGCACACCTGGACGACCCTTAGTCAAGGTAGCTGCGTGGTGCTCTGTATCTACACCAAGTCCTGCTGCTTCAGCTCCATACATGGCTACAGACTCATCTTCCACAAATGGATGAAAGAGACCGATGGCATTAGAACCACCACCAACACAGGCTACTAGGGCATCTGGCAAATCTTGACCTGTCAAGTCGCGGTACTGTTGTTTAGCCTCTCGACCAATAACGCTTTGGAAGTCACGAACGATTTCTGGGAATGGATGAGGACCCAAGGCAGAACCAAGGATATAATGGGTATCATCGATATTAGCCACCCATGAACGAAGGGCTGCATTGACCGCATCCTTGAGCACGCGCGAACCGTCTGTCACTGACTCGACCTTAGCTCCCAAAAGCTCCATACGGAAGACATTGAGGGCTTGGCGTTTAACATCCTCTTCACCCATGTAGATAGTACATTCCATGTTAAAGAGGGCTGCAGCAGTTGCAGTTGCTACACCGTGCTGACCAGCACCTGTTTCAGCGATAATTTTCTTTTTGCCCATGCGTTTAGCCAGAAGAACTTGTCCCAAGGCATTGTTAATCTTGTGGGCACCTGTATGATTAAGATCTTCCCGTTTGAGATAAATCTTGGCTCCGCCAATATGCTGGGTCAAATTTTTTGCGTAGTAAAGGGGAGTTTCACGTCCCACGTACTGGCGCAAAAGTTGGTTTAATTCTTCTTGGAAACTTGGATCTGCCTGACTTTCACGGTAGGCCTTCTCCAACTCCAAAACTGCTGTCATCAATGTTTCTGGGACGAAACGTCCTCCGAATTTTCCGTAAAATCCATCTTTATTTGGTTCCTGATATGCCATGCTTTACCCTCTCTATAAATCTTCTAATCTTTTCATGATCTTTTTGTCCATCTGTCTCCACTCCGCTCGATACATCTACTGCATAGGGAGTAAAGTGTTGAATTGCTTTTACTACATTGTCTTCCTTAAGCCCACCTGCGATAAAGAAGGGCTGAGCTAGTCCTGTCGTATCCAGTTGACCCCAATCAAAGGTCTGGCCACTTCCTGCCACAGGAGCATCAAAGAGTAGATAATCTGCCTGAGAATTGGGTAAATGACCCTCTCCATCCACCTGCACAGCCTGAATGCTGGCGCAAGGCAAATCCTCAAACAAATCATCATCCGCTACCTGACCGTGAACTTGAACCAAGTCCAAGCCAACTTTGTCAATCGCTTCTAGCAGTTCTACCCGACTTGGTGAAACAAATACCCCAACCTTTTTGACATCTGCAGGAATAAGCTTTGCCAGCTCAGCAGCCTGATCCAAGGTCACTTGTCTTTTACTAGGTGCAAAGACAAAACCGATGTAGTCCGCTCCTGCTGAAACGGCTGTTCCCACCGCTTCCTTGGTCGATAATCCGCAAATTTTAACCTTTGTCAATCTGCAACTCCTTGATTTTCTGGGCTACATCTTCTGCCTGCATGAGAGCTGTCCCTACTAAAATGCCGTTAAAGTATGGTGCCACTCGCTCTGCATCCTGCCCTGTGAAAATAGCCGATTCAGAAATATACAAGCAATTATCTTTGAAGTGTTTAGCCAAGTCTACACTGGTTTGTAAGTCAACTTCAAAGGTGGTCAAGTTGCGGTTATTAACTCCGATAATCTGAGCACCAAGTCTGTGAGCCACCTCTAGTTCAGCTAGATTGTGGGTTTCCACCAAGACTTCCAGACCAAGCTCTGTCGCGTAGTCATAAAGTTCCTTGAGGCGTTCTTCGGACAAGGCTGCCACAATGAGCAGGATGACTGTTGCACCTGCATTGCGAGCACGGATGATTTGCTTTTCGTCGATAATAAAGTCCTTGTTGAGCGTCGGAATGTTTACCTGACCAGAAATCTCCCGCAGATAATCCAAATGGCCTTTAAAGAAAACCTCATCTGTCAAAACCGAAATCATCACTGCACCGTTTGCTTCATAAGTCTGGGCCTGTTGCACAATATCCACATCGAGATTAATATCTCCCAGACTAGGGCTAGCTTTCTTAACTTCAGCAATTACCTGCAAGCGGTCTTGATGATTCTTCAAAAAGTCAGCCAAGCGATAGGTCTGGCGCAAGGGCTGGATTTGCTCCATCTCCATCTGCTCGACCTCACGCGCCTTCTGCTCCAAGATTCGGGATAAAAATTCCTGACTCATTTTTGGTACTCCTGTAACAGTCTGAGTTTTTCAAGGGCCTTGCCACTAGCAATCACTTGACGGGCCAAGGCAACACCTTCCTTGATGCTATCAACCTTACCATTAGCATAGAAACCAAGACCAGCATTTAAAACTGTAGTTTCCAAAAATGGGCTTGGTTCGTTTTTAAGAACGCTGAGCAAAATTTCTGCATTTTCCTGAGCATTGCCTCCACGAATATCTTCGATAGCGTAGCCTTCCATCCCCAAATCTTCTGGAGTAAAGCTTGACAAGGTGATTTCGCCATTTTCAAGAAGAGCAATCTTGGTTGTTCCATTCAAACCAGCTTCATCCAGTCCTTCTGGCCCAGCTACTACAATAGCACGTTTGCGACCCATATTTTTCAAAACCTGAGCTGTACTTTCTAGAAGTTCTGGACGACTAATTCCAAGAAGCTGTGTTTCCAAGGCCATTGGGTGAATCAGGGGACCAGTCAAGTTCATAATCGTTGGAATTCCCAATTCCAAACGAGCTGGCATGATGTATTTCATAGCTGGATGCATATTTTTGGCAAAGAGAAAGACGATACCAGTCTTATCAAAGACCTTACCTAGTTCAGCTGGTTTGAGGTCTAGGTTGATACCCAAGGCTTCGAGAACATCTGCAGAACCAGATTTAGAAGAAATCGAGCGGTTACCGTGTTTGGCCATGTGAACACCGCCACCAGCCAAGACAAAGGCTGCAGTTGTGGAAATATTAAAACTGAAAGACTTGTCCCCACCTGTACCACAGTTGTCCATGGCATCATGAATCTCAGTTGGAATATGTTGGGCATGTCCTCTCATGACTTGGGCAATGGCTGTGCGTTCTTCAGGTGTTTCCCCCTTCATCTTAAGAGCCAGAAGGAGAGAAGCAATCTGCGCCTCAGTAACACGCCCAGTTACAATACGCTCAATGACATCCGTCATTTCCACACCTGATAAATTTTCAAATTTTGCTAGTTTTTCAATAATCTCTTTCATCCTAGTTCCCTCACTTTACAACCTTCTCTATAAAATTCCGAATAGAAGACAAGCCGTCAGGCGTTCCGATACTCTCTGGATGGTACTGGAAGCCATAAATCGGCAGGTTTTTATGTTGAATCCCCATGATGGCTTGATCGTCAGTCGAACGAGCTGTCACTTCAAAGTCTTCTGGCATTTCTTCAATCAAAATACTGTGATAACGCATGACTGCACGGCCATCCTCGATGCCTTGATACAAAACAGATGGCGTTTCAAAGCTGATATTGCTCTGTTTCCCATGCATAACTTTTGGAGCCAAACCTAACTTACCACCAAAGACTTCTGCAATGGCTTGGTGGCCCAAACAAATCCCAAGAATCGGCTTCTTGCCAGCAAAGTCACGAATCATATCTTCCATCTTTCCAGCATCAACTGGCCAACCAGGACCAGGAGAAAAGACCAGACCATCTGCTTTTTCAGCTTCTTCATACAGCTTAGGATCATCATTTCTCAAAACCTGAACTTCTGCAAAATTCCCAATGTACTGCGCCAAGTTATAGGTAAAAGAATCATAGTTGTCAATCAATAAAATCATGGTCTTAGTTCTCCAATTCTAGTCATAGATTTTGCTTTGTTAATGGTTTCTTGGTATTCATTTTGGGCGATAGAGTCGTAGACAATCCCTGCCCCAGCCTGCACATAGGCTGTTTGATTTTTAAGAATCATAGTTCGGATGGCAATAGCGAAATCCATATCACCCGTCGCAGACAAGTAACCGATTGCTCCTGCGTATACGCCACGTTTTTCTGTTTCCAGTTCATAGATGCGTCTCATCGCTCGAATCTTTGGTGCTCCTGAAACTGTTCCAGCTGGAAGTGTTGCTTTCAAGGCATCCATGGCAGTGAGTTCTGGAAGCAAACGCCCCTTGACCACACTGGTCAAATGCATGACATAGCGGAAAAGCTCCACTTCCATATACTTGGTAACTTGGACACTGGCCGTTTC
>JAWHFN010000016.1:0-19379 GCA_032565555.1 Streptococcus mitis
TGTAGTAGGAACAATGCAGTGGATTTTAGGATTTGTTTTCCAACCAAGTGGACGTTTGTGGAGTTTCCTATACGTAGCTCTTGTCGGTGCCATGGGGGGAGGAGTTTACGGATTCTTGAGTCTTCGTACCCGTCTATTAGACAAGGTGATTGGACAAGCCCAAGCTAATCGCCTAAGAGCAAAATTAAGAATTTCTCAATAATTTTTTATAAATAAAAGGGATAATTTGAACATTTCTATCATGAAATGCTTAAATTATTCTCTTTTTTATTATTTTGTAGAATAATTTCTATAGTTTGTAGATGTAATGATTAATTTTTTCAAAAAATCTATTGACTAAATAAAACATGAGTTGTATAATAAGACAAATATTTAAATCAGGAGGTTCTGGAGATGAAAAAGTCTAAAGCCAAGTATGCGGCACTTGCAGGTATCGTGTTAAGTGCAGGTATTTTATTGAGTGCGTGTGGAAATTCCAGCACAGGATCAAAAACATATAATTATGTCTATTCTAGCGATCCGTCAAGTTTAAACTATCTTGCTGAAAACCGTGCAACAACCAATGATATTGTGACTAATCTAGTAGATGGTCTTATGGAAAATGACCAGTATGGGAACTATATTCCATCCTTGGCAGAGGATTGGAGTGTTTCTCAAGACGGTTTGACCTATACCTATAAACTGCGTAAAGATGCTAAATGGTATACTGCAGATGGAGATGAATATGCTCCTGTAACTGCTCAAGATTTTATAACTGGTCTTAAGTATGCAGCTGATAAAAAATCAGAAGCCTTGTACCTAGTTCAAGACTCTGTTGCTGGTTTGGATGACTATATCAACGGGAAAACAACTGACTTTTCAACTGTAGGTGTTAAGGCGATTGATGACCAAACTGTTCAATATACCTTGACACGACCAGAATCTTACTGGAATTCAAAAACAACATCAACCATTCTCTTCCCTGTTAACGCTGATTTCTTGAAATCAAAAGGTGATGATTTTGGGAAGGTAGACCCATCTAGCATATTGTACAATGGACCGTTCTTGATGAAATCCTTTGTTTCAAAATCTGTTATTGAATTCAAGAAAAATCCGAACTACTGGGATGCTAAAAATGTCTTTGTAGATGATGTGAAATTGGCCTATTATGATGGTAGTGACCAAGATGCACTAGCTCGTAACTTTGTCGAGGGAGCTTATAGCTACGCTCGTCTCTATCCAAATAGTTCAAGCTTTGAAGGGATTAAAGAAAAGAATAAGGATAATATCATCTATAGCTTGCAAGATGCCACTTCTTATTTCTTAAACTTTAACCTGGATAGAAAATCTTATAAATTCACTTCTAAGACAAGTGATGCTGAAAAGAAATCGACTCAGGAAGCGGTTCTTAATAAAAACTTCCGTCAAGCCATTAACTTTGCCTATGACCGTACAGCTTACGGGGCTCAATCCCAAGGAGAGGATGGTGCAACTAAGATTTTGCGTAACCTAGTCGTTCCTCCAAACTTCGTAAGTATCAATGGCAAAGACTTTGGTGAAGTAGTAGCCTCTAAGATGGTGAATTACGGTAAGGAATGGCAAGGAATTAACTTTGCAGATGCCCAAGATCCATACTACAATCCTGACAAAGCCAAGGCTAAATTTGCTGAAGCTAAGAAAGAACTCCAAGCTAAAGGAGTTCAATTCCCTATCCACTTAGATAAAACTGTAGATTTGACCAATAAGGCAGAAATTCAAGGAATCAATTCCATGAAACAATCAATTGAATCTGTCTTGGGGGCAGATAATGTTGTGATTGATGTTCACCAACTCTCTACTGAAGACTTTGATAATACAAGCTATTTAGCTCAGACTGCAGCTCAGAAGGATTATGATCTTTACAACGGTGGCTGGAGCGCAGACTATCAAGATCCATCAAGCTACCTTGATATTTTTAATATTAATTCTGGTGGAGTGTTGCAAAATCTAGGTTTAGAACCAGGTGAAGCCAATGATAAGGCCAAGGCTGTTGGGCTAGATGTCTATACTCAAATGTTGGAAGAAGCCAATAAGGAGCAAGATCCAGCTAAACGTTATGAAAAATATGCAGATGCCCAAGCTTGGTTAGTAGATAGCTCTCTAGCAATTCCAAATGTTTCACTGGGTGGGACACCAACATTGAGAAAAATCGTTCCTTTCTCAACACCATATTCATTGGCTGGTAATAAAGGGGTTGAATCATATAAATACCTCAAATTACAAGATAAGACAGTTACAAAAGACGAATATGAAAAAGCCAAAGAAAAATGGTTGAAAGAAAAAGAAGAATCTAATAAAAAGGCCCAAGAAGAATTAGCAAAACATGTGAAATAGGGATTTTTCAAGAAAAACGATGGTTTCGAAGGAAACTGTCGTTTTTTAATAGAATAACGTTAAATTCAAATTAAAAACGCTTACATTTTTAGATTGTTTATTTGAATTATGATATAATAAATATGATAAAAATATAAAAAGTTACTTTCGAAATCCTCTTCTGGTGTTAGTTGAAGTATGCATATTCTAGAACAATTTTATAGGAGGGATGCTATCTACTGAAAAAGAAAGATAAAACGCAACAAATGATAAGTCCTTTTTTTATACGAAGAGTGCTTATCTGCCTATTTACTAATAGTTATGGAGGTAAGGTCATGGGCGCTATTATGGAGTTTGCGACAGAAAAACAGATTGAATCCTTTCTTTCAACTTGCCACATTGAAGGACAAAAGAATTTTCTTATGGTCTTTAAGAAAAAGACATGGCTGAAATCCTTTATTGATTTTTTCGTTATAGGAGGAAGTTACTATGTTCAGTCGAGTGTGAAGCCTAAGATTCTGGCATTCACACCAAAGGGTATCTACTTGATGGACATCAGTGATGTAACTGAAAATCGTTCTAATCAAGTCGTAGAGATACCTTGGAATGATGTTAAAGATTTTACTTATCAGACAGTCTTGAATACAGTTAGGCTGAACTGGAACTATCAAAATGAAGCCTACATTTTTTCTGTGGATGTCGGTCAGATTAGTCAGCATGTGGGCCAATATCAATTTAACAAAGACCATTATGACTATTTAGCCCAACACGATTTCTTTCAGTCGAAATAAAACTCTAGTAATCATGGCTACAAAAGAATCTGGAAGTTTTTCTGGATTCTTTTTTGGCTTTACTCGATAAGTATATAGTTTGAAACTATAACTAGCTCTTGAAAAGAAGAAAATGAGTTGATGAAAATAAGTGGTACAATAGTTACTATAGATTTGGAGGTATTGTATGAGCAAGGAATTACACATTAACACAATTTTGGCCCAGGCGGGTATCAAGTCAGATGAAGCGACAGGAGCTTTGGTGACACCGCTTCATTTTTCAACGACCTATCAGCATCCAGAGTTTGGTAAATCTACTGGATTTGACTATACGCGCACCAAAAACCCAACTCGCAGTAAGGCGGAAGAAGTCTTGGCGGCTATTGAGTCAGCAGACTATGCCCTAGCGACTAGCTCAGGTATGTCAGCTATTGTACTGGCCTTTAGCGTCTTTCCAGTAGGAAGTAAGGTCTTGGCAGTGCGTGACCTTTACGGTGGTTCTTTCCGCTGGTTCAACCAAGTGGAGCAGGAAGGTCGTTTCCATTTTACCTATGCCAATACAGAAGAAGAATTGATTGCCGAGTTAGAGAAGGATGTGGATGTTCTCTATATCGAAACTCCAACCAACCCTTTGATGTTGGAATTTGATATTGAAAAACTAGCAAAATTGGCTCATGCTAAGGGTGCCGAAGTGGTGGTGGACAATACCTTCTATAGCCCTATCTACCAACGTCCGATTGAAGATGGAGCAGATATCGTCCTTCATTCAGCAACCAAGTATCTAGCAGGCCACAATGATGTCTTGGCTGGAGTGGTTGTGACCAATAGTTTAGAACTATACGAGAAGCTTTTCTACAATCTCAATACGACAGGAGCAGTCTTGTCTCCATTTGATAGTTATCAATTGATTCGTGGTCTCAAAACCTTGTCTCTTCGTATGGAACGTTCAACAGCCAATGCTCAAGAAGTGGTTGCTTTTTTGAAGGGTTCTCCAGCAGTTAAGGAAGTTCTCTACACTGGTCGAGGGGGCATGATTTCCTTTAAAGTAGCAGATGAAAAACGTATTCCTCATATTTTGAACAGCCTCAAGGTCTTCTCTTTTGCGGAAAGTTTGGG
Source organism: Streptococcus mitis (assembly GCA_032565555.1). GTDB lineage: Bacteria > Bacillota > Bacilli > Lactobacillales > Streptococcaceae > Streptococcus > Streptococcus mitis_DM. The sequence goes on from JAWHFN010000016.1 coordinate 4,218, forward strand.
TGGGGTGGAAAGTCTTATTACTTATCCAACGACACAAACTCATGCCGATATTCCAGCAGAAGTGCGCCATTCTTATGGTTTGACAGATGACCTCTTGCGCTTGTCAATTGGGATTGAGGATGCTAGAGATTTGATTGCAGATTTGCGCCAAGCATTAGAAGGATAAGACAAAGATGGGAAAATATGATTTTACAAGCCTGCCCAATCGTTTAGGGCATCATACCTATAAATGGAAAGAGGCGGAAACGGATAGTGAAGTTCTACCAGCTTGGATAGCGGATATGGACTTTGTAGTCTTGCCTGAAATCCGCCAAGCCGTGCAAACTTACGCTGATCAACTGGTCTATGGCTATACTTATGCTAGTGAAGAGTTAATTAAGGAAGTTCAAAAGTGGGAAGCTACACAACATGGTTATCACTTTGACAAAGAGGCTCTTGTCTTTATCGAGGGTGTGGTACCGGCCATCTCAACAGCTATTCAAGCCTTTACAAAAGAAGGAGAAGCAGTTCTGATTAACACACCTGTCTATCCACCTTTTGCTCGTAGTGTCAAGTTGAACAATCGTAGATTGATTACCAATTCTTTGGTGGAAAAGGATGGTCTGTTTGAGATTGACTTTGACAAGCTGGAGAAGGATTTGGTGGAAGATGATGTAAAACTTTATATCCTCTGCAACCCTCACAATCCTGGTGGACGTGTTTGGGAAAAAGAAGTCTTGGAAAAGATTGGCCAACTCTGCCAGAAACACGGTGTTTTCTTGATTTCGGACGAGATTCACCAAGATTTGGCCCTCTTTGGTCACAAACACCATTCTTTCAATACCATTAATCCTGCCTTCAAAGATTTTGCGATTGTCTTGAGCAGTGCCACTAAAACCTTTAATATTGCGGGGACAAAAAATTCCTATGCAGTCATTGAAAATCCTAAGTTGAGACTGGCTTACCAGAAACGCCAGTTGGCTAATAATCAACATGAAATTTCAGGATTGGGTTATTTGGCGACAGAAGCTGCCTATCGATATGGGAAGGATTGGCTAGAGGAACTCAAGCAAGTCTTTGAAGACCACATCAATTATGTGGTGGATTTATTTGGTAAAGAGACTAAAATCAAGGTTATGAAACCGCAAGGAACCTACTTGATTTGGCTTGATTTTTCAGCTTATGACCTGACTGATGAAAGATTGCAAGAGCTTTTGAGGAATGAAGCCAAGGTTATCCTCAACCGTGGTTTGGATTTTGGGGAGGAAGGAAGTCTCCATGCCCGCCTCAATGTAGCCATGCCTAAAACTCTGTTGCAAGAAGTTTGTCAGCGGATTGTGGCGACTTTTGCCAAACTTTAATAATCCAGCCTTCTAGGAGAAAAGTATCCTTAGAAGGCTATTTTCATAGGCGAAAATATGGTATAATAAAAAGATAAGGTAAAGGTAAAAATATGGCTAAATTGATTCCGGGGAAGGTCCGTATCGAAGGCGTTGCCCTTTATGAAACTGGTAAGGTTGACATTATCAAGGAAAAGAACAATCGGCTCTACGCTCGCGTTTCAGAAGAAGAACTGCGCTATAGTTTAGAGGATGATTTGGTTTTTTGTGCTTGCGATTTTTTCCAAAGGAGGGGCTACTGTGTGCATTTGGCAGCGCTGGAGCATTTTTTGAAAAATGATGAGCGCGGTCAGGAAATCTTGCAGAGTCTGGAAGAAGGTCATGAAGAAAAAGAGGCCGTTGAAACCAAGGTGACCTTGGGTGGCAAGTTTTTGGATCGAATCTTGTCTCCAAAATCAGACCGAGCCTATGAATTATCAGCTGTGGGTCAGGTGGAAGCAGGAACTAATCATATCTTGTGGACGCTTAGAATCGGGCAAATCAATAGCCAAAAATACTATGTCATTCGGGATATTCCACTATTTTTAAGAGTTGTTGAGAAGAGAAAGTCTTATATGATTGGCAAGATTTATGAGGAGTCTCTTTCTTTGGAATCCTTTGATGAGGCCAGCCAAGAACTTTTGACTTTCTTACGCGGACTAATAGAGGAAGGACAGGCTCCAGATCTCTTTTTCCAAAACCAAGGTCGGCACCTCTTTTTCCCTCTGACCTTTTTTGAGCAGGGTGTGAATTTATTGATGAGCTTGCCTCATTTTCAATTTGACCACCAAGTGGATAGCTAGCAGACCCTACTTTTTCAGGATATGCATGCTGATGCCAATCTTTTTGCCTTTATAGTAACAGAATACTCGGATTATTTTGAAATGGAAATCAGCGAGAGCCCTAGGGTCAATGTCTTTTATCAGGGAGCTGTGCTATTTCATAAAGGACAGGTTTATTTTCTAACAGACCAGCAGATGCGTCTTCTCAAGGAAATCAAAGCGCTGTCTGTGGATCAACATGGAAAGAAATATCTGCAATTTGATAGCAGTGACCGCGATAAATTGGCTTCTTGTTTAACTCTTTTTAGCCAGATGGGCACTATTTCAGCTCCAGAACGCTTACAAATCAAAACTTTTGCTCCCTATTTTTACTTTGACAGGGAAGAGGATAACCGGATTCGTCTAGAAATTCAGTTTGATTATGGAGACAGCCAGGTCTCTAGCCGACAAGAGCTGGAAGAATTGCCATTTTCGAGTGATGCTAACTTAGAAGAAAAAATTTTCCAAGTTTGTCTGGCTGCGGGCTTTGAAGCAGATTTTCAATCTTGGCGTCAGGCCTTAAAAGCGGAATCTGTCTATCATTTCTTCCATGAAATCATTCCAATATTTGAAAAACTCGGGCATGTTGACCTATCAGACAAGTTAGAAGAACTTTATAGCCTAGCGAGTCCTCAAGTGCAGATTGCTTCTAAGGGAGGTCTCTTGGAAATCCAGTTTGATTTTCAAGATATTGCCCAAGAGGAAATTGACCAAGCCATGCAGGCCTTGGTTGCCAACCAAGATTTTTACATTGATTCGTCCAATCAAGTCTACTTTTTCGATGACGAAACCAAGAAAATTCGTCAAAATATACAGGAACTAGGGCAGTTTGAATTAAAAGATGGGGCCTTGCAGGCTCGAAAATCTTTGGCATATAGTTTAGCTCATCTTTTTGAGGGGCGTGACCGTGTTTCTTTTTCACAGGAATTCCAGAATTTGGCCCAGGATTTGACGCATCCAGAGGACTTTCCACGACAAGCAACTCATGTTCTGGCTGACCTGCGAGATTATCAGGAAAAGGGAATCGGCTGGCTGCAAATGCTCCACCATTATGGTTTTGGTGGGATTTTGGCTGATGATATGGGACTTGGTAAAACCCTTCAGACCATTGCTTTTTTGACCAGTCAGGTGACAAAAGAAAGTCGAGTTTTGATTTTAGCTCCGTCAGGTTTGATTTACAACTGGGCAGATGAATTTCAGAAATTTGCTCCACAGTTGGATGTGGCTGTTGTTCATGGTTTGAAAGCTAGTCGTGAAGAGATTCTTGCTGAGAGTCATCAAATCTATGTAACTAGCTATGCTACCTTCCGTCAGGACAGTGATCTTTATCAGGGGATGGCCTTTGACTTCCTTTTCTTAGATGAGGCTCAGGTCATGAAGAACGCCCAGACTAAGATTGCTCAGATCTTGAGACAATTTGTGGTGCCGTCGGTCTTTGCCTTGTCCGGAACTCCTATTGAAAATCATCTGGGTGAGCTGTGGTCTATTTTCCAAATCGTCTTGCCAGGACTTTTGCCAAGCAAGAAAGAATTTATGAAATTGCCAGCAGAGCGAGTGGCTCAGTTTATCAAGCTTTTCGTGATGCGACGCAAGAAAGAAGAAGTTCTGACCGAATTGCCAGACTTGATTGAAGTGGTTTATAAAAATGAACTGGAAGACCAGCAGAAGGCTATCTACCTAGCCCAGTTGCAACAGATGCGAGACCGTCTGGCTCAAGTTTCAGACCAAGAATTCCAGCGAAGTCGTGTGGAAATCTTATCTGGTCTGATGCGCTTGCGCCAAATCTGTGATACCCCTGCCCTCTTTATGGAAGATTATCAGGGAGCCAGTGGCAAGCTGGATAGTCTCCGAGACCTGCTGGTCCAGGTAGCAGACGGCGGACACCGTGTCTTGATTTTCTCTCAGTTCAAGGGAATGTTGGAGAAAATTGAACAAGAACTGCCAGACTTGGGCTTGACTTCCTTTAAAATTACAGGTTCAACTCCAGCCAAGGAAAGACAAGACATGACCAAGGCCTTTAACCAAGGGGAAAGAGATGCCTTTCTGATTTCCCTCAAGGCGGGTGGTGTCGGTCTGAACCTGACAGGTGCTGATACGGTTATCTTGGTTGACCTTTGGTGGAATCCTGCGGTGGAGGCGCAAGCCATTGGCCGTGCCCATCGGATGGGTCAGGAAGAAACGGTTGAGGTCTATCGCTTGGTGACCAAGGGAACCATTGAAGAAAAAATTCAGGAACTCCAAGAACAAAAGAAACATCTGGTGTCACAAGTATTGGACGGCACAGAGTCACGTGGCAGTCTGACCCTAGCAGAAATTAGAGAAATTTTGGGAATTTCTGAAGCCAGCACTTGAAAAATCAAGACAATACGCTATAATGAAGTGTTGAAAGGAAATAGAAAATGAAACAAGAACGATTTCCATTGGTGTCAGATGACGAGGTCATGTTGACTGAAATGCCAGTCATGAATCTCTATGATGAGTCTGATCTGATCAGTAATATCAAGGGTGAGTATCGAGATAAAAATTATTTAGAATGGGCTCCTATTACTGAAGAAAAACCAGTAAAACCGATTGAAAAGCAAGTCGAGAAACCTAAAAAAGCTCCTTTAGGGGTAAAAAAAGAAGGAAAGAGCTATGCAGAGGTGGCGCGTGAAGAAGCGCGTGCAGACTTGAAAAAGAAACGCTCTGCTAACTATCTAACTCAGGATTTCAGCCGTGCGAGACGTCATTCTAAATCAGGCCTTCTTAGACAGGGCAACCAACCGACAGCGCCTTTCCAAAAGGAAAATCCTGGTGAATTTGTCAAATATAGCCAAAAATTGACCCAGTCTCATTATATCTTGGCGGAAGAAGTTCATTCTATCCCTACCAAGAATGAAGAAGTGTCAGCACCTGCTCCAAAGAAAAACAACTATGATTTTCTAAAGAAGAGCCAAATCTACAATAAAAAAAGTAAACAAACAGAACAAGAACGTCGGGTTGCCCAAGAGTTGAATCTGACCAGAATTACAGAATAGGGGAGAAAACATGCCAAAGACATATCATTTTATCGGAATTAAGGGATCAGGGATGAGTGCCTTGGCCTTGATGTTGCACCAAATGGGGCATAAGGTACAGGGATCAGATGTTGAAAAGTACTACTTTACCCAACGCGGTCTTGAGCAGGCAGGAATTACCATTCTTCCTTTTGATGAAAAGAATCTAGACGGTGATATGGAAATTATCGCTGGAAATGCCTTTCGTCCAGATAACAATGTCGAAATTGCTTATGCAGACCAAAATGGTATCAGCTACAAACGTTACCATGAGTTCCTAGGTAGCTTTATGCGTGACTTTGTTAGCATGGGAGTTGCTGGAGCGCACGGAAAAACTTCAACGACAGGTATGTTGTCTCATGTCTTGTCTCACATCACAGACACTAGCTTCTTGATTGGGGATGGGACAGGTCGTGGTTCGGCCAATGCCAAATATTTTGTCTTTGAATCTGACGAATATGAACGCCACTTTATGCCTTACCACCCAGAATACTCTATTATTACCAACATTGACTTTGACCATCCAGACTATTTCACAAGTCTCGAGGATGTTTTCAATGCCTTTAACGACTATGCTAAACAAATCACCAAGGGTCTTTTTGTCTATGGTGAAGATGCAGAATTGCGTAAAATTACGTCTGATGCACCAATTTATTATTATGGTTTTGAAGCAGAAGGTAATGACTTTGTAGCTAGTGAGCTTCTTCGTTCAACAACTGGTTCAACCTTCACCGTTCATTTCCGTGGACAAGAATTGGGTCAATTCCACATCCCAACCTTTGGTCGTCACAATATCATGAATGCGACAGCCGTTATTGGTCTTCTTTACACAGCAGGATTTGATTTGAACTTGGTGCGTGAGCACTTGAAAACATTTGCCGGTGTTAAGCGTCGTTTCACTGAGAAAATTGTCAATGACACAGTGATTATCGATGACTTTGCCCACCATCCAACAGAAATTATTGCGACCTTGGATGCGGCTCGTCAGAAATACCCAAGCAAGGAAATTGTAGCAGTCTTCCAACCGCATACTTTTACAAGAACCATTGCCTTGTTGGACGAATTTGCTCACGCTTTGAACCAAGCGGATGCTGTTTACCTAGCGCAAATTTATGGGTCAGCTCGTGAAGTAGATCATGGTGATGTTAAGGTAGAAGACCTAGCCCAAAAAATCAACAAAAAACACCAAGTGATCACTGTTGAAAATGTTTCTCCACTCCTTGACCATGACAATGCTGTCTATGTCTTTATGGGAGCAGGAGATATCCAAACCTATGAATATTCATTTGAACGTCTCTTGTCTAACTTGACAAGCAATGTTCAGTAGGATATTCTTATGGAAATTCCAATTAAAATCATTCAGGCAAGTAAGTCTGATTTGGCTGAGATAGAGGCAATTCAAACTTCGTCTTTTCCAGCTGAAAAGCAGCAACCTTCCCATATTTTAGAAGAAAGTATCCGTAAGTGTGCGGATACCTTTCTTCTAGCTAGGGATGAAAATCAACTTTTAGGCTATATTCTATCAAGGCCTCAGTCAGACAATCCGCAATGTCTAAAAATACATTCTTTAGTCATCGAGTCTGACCATCAGAGACAGGGCTTGGGAACACTTCTTCTTGCAGCCTTGAAAGAGGTGGCAGTTAAGCTGGATTACAAAGGGATTCGTTTGGAGAGCTCCGATGAGTTGCTTTCTTATTTTGAAATGAACGGTTTCATTGATGAAGAAACTTACCTTTATGCAACTAGCCAGGGTTTTAGCATGATTTGGTTTAATCCCTTTTATCTGGAGGTAAAATGAAAATCAGACAAGCAAGATTAGAAGATTTAGATCGTATCGTTGAGATTGAACTAGAAAATTTCTCGGTTGAAGAAGCCATTCCTCGCTCTGTTTTTGAGGCGCATTTGCGAGAAATTCAGACCTCGTTTCTGGTTGCAGAAAAAGAGGGTAAGATTATTGGGTATATAGAAGGACCAGTTGGCCCCCAACGCCATCTGCAAGACCAGTCTTTTACAGAAGAGATAGAAGATTATAGTCATGAGCCTGGTGGTTATATCTCTGTGACCTGTCTGTCTATTGCCAAGGAGGCACAGGGACTTGGACTTGGTCAGAAATTACTAACAGCCTTGAAAAAACTGGCTCTTGAACACGAAAGAGAAGGCATTAACCTAACCTGTCATGACTATCTCATTGCCTACTATGAAAAGCAAGGATTTGTTAATGAAGGTTTGTCCCAGTCAACCTTTGCAGGGGAAACCTGGTATGATATGGTCTGGGAAGCTAAAAAATAGGCAAGGTAAGGTATCATAGGTTGCTTTTCCTAGACTTTTAAGATATAATATTATGGATTGTCAACGAGGAGGAAAAACTTTTGAGTGAAAAGTCAAGAGAAGACGAAAAATTAAGCTTTAAAGAGCAGATTTTACGTGATTTAGAACGAGTTAAAAAACATGAAGAAGATCAGGAAGAAGTTAATTTAGCTTCAATAAAACCCCAACTTTCTTCTAAAAATGATCAGTCAATAGAAGATTTGATGGAAGATTCTCTATCAGCTGTAGAGGATATTATGAGAAACGCTCCTACCGTGCCGACTCACCCCAGCCAAGATTTACCAGCTTCTCCATCAGATGAGATAAAAAGAGAAACTCTTACTGTTCCAAGCCATCCAAGTCAAGATGTTCCTTCTTCTCCAGCAGAAGAGGCTGCAAGACAAGCTCCACTTGCTCCTAGTCACCCGAGTCAAGAAGGACCTTCTACTCCATCAGCGGAAGGAGTATCAAGACCAACTCCAGGACCTGTTAGTCCTAGAAACGTAGAGAAGGAATTTAATGAAATCCCAACAAGGGTAGCTGTTTCTTATAAGACAGAAGGTCAGAGAGAGGTAAAAAGAGAAGTTCCTACTTCAAAACCAGTAGTGGAAAAGAAAGCTGTAGAAGAAATGCCTGCAACACCACGTCGTAGCCGTCGTGATACAGTTCAACCTACTAAGAAGAAAAAATCAGGATTCAAGGCCTTCTTTATTTCTTTACTAATTTTCCTAGGCTTGATTTCAGCAGGTGGTTACTTCGGTTATCAGTATGTTCAGTCGTCTTTGCAGCCTGTGGATGCTTCATCTAAACAATATGTGACAGTGCAAATCCCAGAAGGAGCCAATGTTCAAACAATTGGTTCAACTCTTGAAAAGTCTGGCTTGATTAAACATGGAGTGATTTTTGCTTTTTATGCGAAATATAAAAATTATTCAGATTTGAAGTCTGGCTATTACAATTTGCAAAAGAGCATGAGTACAGAAGATATCATTCACGAACTACAAAAAGGTGGAACAGCTGAAGCTCAAGAACCTGCGCTTGCGAATTTAACAATTCCAGAAGGTTATACGATTGATCAAATGGCACAAGCAGTAGGTCAATTGCAAGGTGAATTTAAAGAACCTTTGACAGCGGATGCTTTCTTGTCTAAAGTTCAAGATGAGAACTTTATCAGCCAAGAAGTTGCCAAATATCCTAGTCTACTTGAAAGCTTGCCAACGAAAGAAAGTGGAGTTCGTTATCGTTTAGAAGGTTTCCTCTTCCCAGCGACTTACTCTATCAAGGAAAGTACAACGATTGAAAGTTTGATTGATGAGATGCTGGCAGCTATGGACAAGACTTTGGCACCTCATTATAGTGCAATCAAGTCTAAAAATTTGACAGTCAATGAATTGTTGACGATTGCTTCACTAGTCGAAAAAGAAGGTGCTAAGACTGAAGATCGTAAGTTGATTGCAGGTGTATTCTACAATCGCTTGAATCTTGGTATGCCACTTCAAAGCAATATTGCCATCTTGTATGCCCAAGGAAAACTTGGTCAGAAGATTAGTCTTGCTGATGATGCTGGAATTGATACGACAATTAATTCACCGTATAATGTTTATACGAAAGCTGGTTTGATGCCAGGTCCAGTAGATAGTCCAAGTTTGGATGCCATTGAGGCAAGTATTAATCAGACTAAGAGTGATAACTTATACTTTGTAGCTAATGTTACAGATGGCAAGGTCTATTATGCTGCTACTCAGGAGGAGCATGATCGTAATGTCGCTGAACATGTCAACAGCAAATTAAACCAAACAAACTAAAATTATGTGATGATTCACATAATTTTCTTTAGAGAATATCAGAAGAAAGTTGAGAAAAATGGCAGAAAAAACATATCCTATGACCCTTGCGGAAAAGGAAAAACTTGAAAAAGAATTAGAAGAATTGAAATTGGTCCGCCGTCCAGAAGTGGTAGAACGCATTAAGATTGCCCGTTCATACGGTGACCTTTCTGAAAACAGTGAATACGAAGCAGCTAAGGATGAACAAGCCTTTGTCGAAGGACAAATCTCTAGCTTGGAAACAAAAATCCGTTATGCTGAAATCGTCAATAGCGACTCAGTTGCTCAAGACGAAGTAGCGATTGGTAAAACAGTCACTATCCAAGAAATTGGTGAGGACGAAGAAGAAGTTTATATTATCGTAGGTTCAGCAGGTGCAGATGCCTTTGCAGGTAAGGTTTCAAATGAAAGCCCAATCGGACAAGCCTTGATTGGTAAGAAAACAGGTGACACAGCAACCATTGAAACACCTGTTGGTAGCTATGATGTAAAAATCTTGAAGGTTGAAAAAACAGCCTAAAAACAGAAAAAAGGAGTGGGGAGGCTGTGCGCTTCACTCACTCCTTTTTCCATTTTAAATTGAATTGGAGAAGATATGAGTTCAAAGAAGAAAAAAAATAAGATGGAGCGTGGTCTGACTAATCGTCATGTGCAGGTTATGGCCATTGCAGGAACAATCGGAACAGGACTCTTTTTGGGGGCAGGTCGCTCTATCAGCCTAACAGGTCCTTCTATTGTACTGATTTATATGATTACAGGGGCTTTCATGTTCCTCATGATGCGTGCGGTTGGGGAGATGCTTTATCAAGATCCTGAGCAACATACCTTTATCAACTTTATTACGCGCCATTTAGGAAAGGGCTGGGGTTATTTCTCAGTTTGGTCTTACTGGCTATCCGTTGTCTTTATCGGTATGGCGGAAATCACTGCTATCGCACATTATGTGCAATTTTGGTTCCCAACTTGGCCGAGTTGGATGATTGAGATTGGATTTTTGACCATTCTAGCCTTGGTCAATCTGATCGCGGTGAAGCTCTTTGGGGAAGTTGAGTTTTGGTTTGCGATGGTTAAGATTGTGGCTATTTTAGCCATGATTGCCACAGGGGTCTTTATGGTCTTGACAGGCTTTAAGACACCTCATGGAGTAGCAAGTTTGGCCAATATCACCGACAATTTCTCCCTCTTCCCAAATGGTGGAGTGAACTTTGTTATGGCTTTTCAGATGGTTTTCTTTGCCTATCTCATGATTGAGTTTATCGGGGTAACGACTTCAGAAACAAAAAATCCACGCCAGGTCTTGCCAAAAGCCGTTAAGGAAATTCCTCTACGAATCGTCTTTTTCTATGGTGGAGCTCTCTTGGCTATTATGTCTATTATTCCATGGCGTGAACTTGCATCGGCTGATTCTCCTTTTGTTACAGTATTTGAATTGGCAGGTATCAAGTGGGCAGCAGCCCTGATTAACTTCGTTGTTTTGACGTCAGCAGCATCTGCTCTTAATTCAACCCTCTACTCAACAGGACGTCATTTGTACCAGATTGCTCATGATTCGCCAAATCCATTCTTAAAGGCGATTAAGGCAGATACTCTTTCTCGCCACAATGTGCCACAAAATGCTATCATCGCTTCAGCAATCTTAATTGCTCTTGCTGCCTTTATCAATGTCTTACCAGGAGTTTCGGATGCCTTTGCCTTGATTACGGCATCCTCATCAGGTGTCTATATCGCTATCTATATCTTGATTATGGTGGCTCACCTTAAATATCGCAAGTCACCAGACTTTATGGCAGATGGCTACCTCATGCCCCATTATCGTTTCCTAAATCCCTTAACTATGCTTTTCTTTGCCTTTGTTTTTGTAACCCTCTTTTTACAAGAGTCTACATTTGTAGGAGCAATCGGCTCAGCTATCTGGATTATCGGTTTCGGGATTTATAGCCAGTGGAAATTTAGAAAATAGATTTGAAACTCATCAACTCAGGTTGGTGGGTTTTTTCTTTAAAATCAAGTCAAAAAAGCACCAGAGTCTAAAGTGACTTTGGTGCTTTAAAGTTGTATACATTTTGTTGCTTACTACTGTTGATAGTTATTCTTCATCTTCTTTAGGGAATGGAATACCAGTTTTATTCAGTCGTTGAACTTCTTGGATAAAGTCATTTTTCCAAGTATACATATGTGATAGTGGGAAAAGGTCGTTCTGGGCATCAATGTAATGAAGAAGACTATGAGCTCGTTCAATAGCCTTAGGGTTATTTTGTCGAAGTAGATTGTAAACTTCATATATGTTTAAATTAAATAGGGGTAATATTGTATATTCATTATAGAATTCTTCAGATATTATGATCTTCAACTTATAGATGAGCTTTTCTGCTTTATCGTAGTATCCATAGCGAGAATATGTTTTAATTAAATGGATTCCAGTTGCAGCATATCTGCGAGAAAGATGCTCAGTTATATACTTAGAATCTTCCAATCCTTTCATAATTATCTTTTCGAGATATTCAAGGAATTCTAACTCAAAACATTTAACCTTAAATAATAAAATAATTTCAATAACAGCAAAATCACGAATATAAAGAGTATTAATACTAAATATATAGTTGATTAAGTAATTAAGAGCTTCTACTTGATCAGGAGTCAATTTATCTATTTTAAATCCTTTTTCAAGATTTAAAATGGCTAATTTTACTGTGTAATACTCTAAGATATTTTCCCACTCACTTTTCTTTCCTAGTATTTGCCTAGCTTTCATTAGATCTCTTTTATTTAATGCATTTGCTATTTGTTTTATTCTTTGAGCTCCATCATCTTGAATAGGAAACAATTCTGTAAAGTCTTCTGGATCTAAATTAAATCTGCTCAAAATTTCAAAAAAAGTATCGACTTTGATAGAAGATAATCCTTTTTCAAAGCGACTGAGGTTATTGGGAGTAATGACATCTCCAGCAGCCTCTTTGAGGGTCATATTACGATCTTGACGGATTTTTTGAATGATTTCTCCATAGTGTTTCGGTTCCATGATAGTCTCCTTAGTCTTGATTTATTTTATTATAACTTAAATTTCTACAATTTTGAAAAAATCTACTGTTTTTAGTAGATTTTTGTTTAAAACTCAAGATAAGGAATAAAATTATACTGTTTTAAATAGAAAGTTCCAAAAAGGGGATTATTTACTGTATAATCAAGTCAATCAAAAGTAAAGGAGATAAGGATGAAAAAGTCCCTAATTATGACAACTGCTACAGTGGCTGGTTTAGGAGTAGTAACAACTACTCAAACAGTATTTGCTAGTGAAGCGCCAACTGAAAACACGGTCAACGCTATTACAAACAATAAGGTCACAGACAAAGACTTATCTAATGCTGAGAAACGTGTCATTGACACCGCTAAAGATGCTGACCAGAAAAGCAAAGATGCTAGTCAAGCTAAAGATGAGCTCAATAAGGCTCAAAACGAAAAAAATACCAAAAAAGCTGAAAAAGAAGCGCTTGAAAAAGACCTTGAAAAGGCAAAGGAAGCTACACCAGAAAAAATCCAAACGGAAACCCAAGATGTCGACACGAAAGAAAAAGCTAAAGCCGACAAAGAAGCTGATGCCAAGAATAAGGCCGACCAAGTTGGTAATAAGTCTGATAACGCTAAGCGTGCCCAAGAAGAGCTCAACAAGGCTCGTACAGGTGTTGAAAAGGCTGATAGAGAGTTAAAAGACGCGACAGATGACTTTGACCCAGCGGCGAAAAATAAAGCTCAAAAAGAAAAAGATGACGCTGATAAAGACGTACTTATGAAAGACCAAGCTAAACGCAACGCAGAAGCCGAACTTGAAAAAGCAAAAGAAAACGACAAAACGCGTGAAGCTAAAAAAATACAAGAACGACAAAACAAAGCCAACAAAGAAGCCGAAAAGACCGTAAAAGAGGGTCTCGTAAAAGATGCGGATAAGGCGATTAAGGATGCTGAAGAAAAACTAAAATCCGCTCAATATCCAACAGAGGTCACTGCGACACCAGAATGGATTGCCAAAGCTAAAGAGCTTATCAAACGTCGTATGGATACATTCCCAGAGCCATCTCCTGACACCACAGGTATGACGGCAGACCAAATCAAAAAAGCGTATGACGAAAGGAACGCTCGATTCAAAGAGTGGTTGAAAACTAATCGTAACGATATTCAACGACTTGAAAACGAGTTGCGTAAGCTTGACCAAAAAACAAACGAAAAATGGCGAGACAACATCCGTAATATCAGGAATAATGGAATCCAAGACGACACAGATGACGTCCAATATGACCCCAACAACCTACCTCAAGATGTTGTTGATGACCTAAATAACCATTTTATTACTCTTTTAAACAGTCTTCGCAAGCAATTAGACTTACCTGAAGCTAAACTCAACACAAACAACAAAGACTTCGCCAAAGAAGTCGCAAAAGTCTACAAAGACAATGACTATCAAGGTTACGGACATTTTGGAAGAGGTATCAATGAGGTGGCTCGAAAACGAGGTCTCAAAGCATCTGCAAATCCGGGTGTTGATACATACAGCCAATATTATGAAAACCTCATGCCTATTCCAATGAACACAGATAAAATGTCAAGACAAGAATTACTCTCGAAGATCACTGAGACATTCATGTCATTCTTTGCAGAAGGTTACTTGACAGGTCATTATCTCCATTTTTATAGTTTGCTCCAAGTTGACAACTTGGGATTAAACACATCACTTATCAAAGACAAGGATCTCAATTTATTATATTATTTCCGTATACATGTATTATCAGTTGGCGGGCCTAATTATATAGACAGCACTGATTCAACAGCACAAAAAGCTAAGTTCAATGAACTCTACGGACCAAACTCTAAAGCCAATCTTCCAACTCCAATTCTACAAAACAAACAAGAAGTAGAAGCTGAATTACAAAAAGCTAAAGCGGACAAGAAAACAGCCGAGGCTAACTTAGAAAAAGTGAAAACAGAGCTTCAAGAAATTGAGAAACGCATCGTATCCCTCGAAAAAGAAGTTTCTGAAACACCAGATAAAGAAGCGAAACGTGCTGAAGCGGTCAAAGAGTTGGAAAAAGCCAAAGAAAAAGCAGAAGATGCTGGCCGTAAGCTAGAAAGAGCAACACTTGACGACAAGGCTAAATCACTACGTCTGGATAAAGCTCGCAGGGCCAAAGAAGACGCGGACAAAGAATTAGCTAAGAAATTGGCAGAAAGTCAACAAAAAGACAAAGATTTGGAAAATGCTAAGATTGAGCGTTTGAAGGCTGACAAAGAGTTAAAAGACGCTAAAGACGCACTTCAAAAAGCAAAAGACAAGTTGGCAGAAACACTTCGTTTGAGCCAAGAAAAAGCCAAATTGGAAGTTGAATTGAAAGCTAAGTCAAAAGAGTTGGATGAACTTTGCAAACACGTAGACGATTTGAAACGCAATGTGAAACAAAAAGAAGAAGACGCAGAACAAGCGCGTAAAGCCAGAGACGAAGCGGAACGCGATTATCAAAAACTTCTCCTTCGTAAGACAATCGACGACGCTCTTATTCCAGAACAGCCGGCATTTAAAGGTGGTGTGAATGGTGAAGGTTTACTCCAACCGGAACTACCAGCCTTCCCGCTTGATAAATTGCCGACGGTAGAACAACCAAAAGTTGATGAGCCTAAGAATGAGAAACCAAGCAAAGAACCAGGTAAAGAACCAGGTAAAGAACCAGGTAAAGAACCAGGTAAAGAACCAGGTCAAGAGCCAAGCAAAGAACCAGGTAAAGAGCCAGGCAAAGAACCAGGCAAAGAGCCAGGCAAAGAACCAGGTAAA